>JAESTF010000093.1 GCA_016763795.1 Flavobacteriales bacterium | reverse complement strand
TAAGTGAATTTTGGGTTTTGACCTTTAGGTTAAAATGAAACGATCGAAATACCTCGAAAGCTCTGCTTCGGGGATGATCGTTTCAAGAAATTCTTTTATTTTCAAAACACCCAACAATGTTTTTTTTGTATAATGCCGATAGATAATCAAATCCTGAGAATGAGTGTAACGAAATTATCGAGCATTTTGATTACAAACTTAGGTTGGTATTAATTATCGGATAAACTATCAAACATTTTCTTTCTTCAATTTATTGAAATACAAATTTAATATTTCTTAAGCACATCTATAAAAAATCCCCGTACATCATACGGGGATTAATTTTTTTATGACCTAGAATTAAGCTAAAACTTCACTTACTTTTTGAGCAGCTTCTTTTAACAATACCGCAGAATGAACTTCTAAACCAGAATCATCAATTAGTTTTTTTGCTTCTTCAGCATTGGTTCCTTGCAAACGAACAATAATTGGCACTGGTATATCACCAATGTTTTTATACGCATCAACAATTCCTTGTGCTACTCTATCACATCTTACAATACCACCAAAAATATTTACCAAAATGGCTTTCACGTTTGGATCTCTTAATATCATTCTAAAAGCAATTTCTACTCTTTCCGCATCAGCAGTACCACCTACATCTAAGAAGTTTGCTGGCTCACCACCTGATAATTTGATAATATCCATGGTAGCCATTGCTAATCCAGCACCATTAACCATACAACCAACATTTCCATCTAAATCAACATAACTCAACCCCGCTTCAGCAGCTTCTAACTCAATTGGATTATCTTCCGATGGATCATGCATTGCTGCAATATCTTTATGTCTAAATAAAGCACTATCATCAATGTTTACTTTAGCATCTACTGCAATAATCTTGCTGTCAGATGTTTTTAATACTGGATTAATTTCAAACATCGAAGCATCTGTTCCTTCATAAGCAGCATATAAAGCAAAAATAAATTTGGTCATTTGCTTAAATGCCATTCCAGATAGCCCCAAATTAAATGCAATTCTTCTTGCTTGAAACCCTTGTAATCCAACAGTAGGATCAATTTCTTCTTTAAAGATTAAATGAGGTGTTTTTTCAGCTACTGCTTCAATATCCATCCCTCCTTCTGGAGAATACATAATGATATTTTTTCCTGTTTCTCTGTTCAATAAAACAGACACGTAAAACTCTTCTGGTTCTGATTCACCAGGGTAATACACATCTTGAGCAATCAACACTTTATTTACTTTTTTACCCGTATCACTGGTTTGAGCAGTTACCAAATGACCACCCAATATACCCTTAGCAACATCTGCAACCTTATCCAATCCTTTTGCCAAAACAACACCATGGGAACCTGTTTCTGTTACTGTTCCTTTACCTCTACCACCAGCATGAATTTGTGCTTTAAGTACAAACCATTCAGTCCCTGTATCTGCGTTCAACTTTTTGGCAGCTTCAACAGCTTCTTCTGGCGTATCAGCAACAATTCCTTCTTGGATAGCAACACCAAATCCTTTTAATAAAGATTTTCCTTGATATTCATGTATATTCATTCCTATATAGTTTTCAATTTTACCAACCAAAAGTAACAGTTTTAATTGGTTTATCCTTGTCTATTTTTCAACAAATAATTAACTATCTTAGCTTTTTATTTAGCTCAATGATTAAAGCAAAAAACATACACAAATCTTATGGTAATTTAGAAGTCCTAAAGGGTGTTGATCTTCAAATTAAAAAAGGAGAAATTATTTCTATTGTTGGTGCTTCTGGAGCTGGAAAATCTACATTATTACAAATTATTGGAACATTAGATTTACCCAATAAAGGATCTGTAGCTATTAATGATGTCAACACCTCTATTCTAAAAGACAAAGATCTTTCTTTATTTAGAAATAAAAATATTGGCTTTGTATTTCAGTTCCATCGTTTATTACCTGAATTTACTGCTTTAGAAAATATTTGTATTCCTGCATTTATTCATAAAACACCAAAAGCCGAAGCTGAAAAAAAAGCAATGGAATTATTAACTAAATTAGGCGTTGCTGATAGAGCTTCTCATAAACCCTCTGAACTTTCTGGAGGTGAACAACAGCGAGTTGCTGTTTGTCGAGCATTAATTAATAACCCAACTGTGATTTTAGCCGATGAACCCTCTGGAAATTTAGATTCTGCTTCTGCAAAAGAATTACACCAACTCTTTTTCTCTTTACGTGATGAGTTAAATCAAACTTTTGTAATCGTAACTCATAATGAAGAATTGGCTAATATGGCAGATAGAAAATTAGTGATGAAGGATGGGATTATTATAAATAATTAAAGCCCTACTTTTGAAACTATCAATAGAATAGTTCAACATATAATATCCCACAAAATCAAATATGGAATTATTATAATTCTATTAATTGTTTATGCGTTTATTTTACCAACTGAATTATTTGTTACACCTACGTCTTCTGTTATAGAAGACAATGAAGGCAGTTTAATTGGAGCTCGAATTGCAACAGATGGTCAGTGGCGCTTTCCTCACAACGATAGTATTCCATCTAAATTTAGAGATTGTATTATACAATTTGAAGACAAGAATTTTTATTACCATCCCGGAATAGATTTGTTAGCCACTTTTAGAGCCGCATACTTAAACATAAAAGCTGGAAGAGTCGTAAGTGGAGGAAGTACTTTAACCATGCAAACTATTCGGCTATCTCGTAGAGGAAAAAGAAGAACATTTTTAGAGAAATTTATTGAAATGATTATGGCTACTCGTTTAGAAATAGCTTATTCTAAGACTAAAATACTTTCCTTTTATGCTTCTAATGCTCCTTTTGGGGGTAATGTTGTTGGTTTAGATGCTGCATCTTGGCGTTATTATGGAAGAAATGCGAATAAATTATCTTGGGCTGAAAGTGCAACTTTGGCTGTTTTACCTAATGCTCCTTCCCTTATTTTTCCGGGTAAAAATCATGAAAAATTATTGACTAAACGGAATAGATTATTAGATAAACTCTATCACAAAAACATTATTGACTCCTTAACGTGTGAAATTTCTAAGGAAGAGCCTTTACCACAAAAACCATTAAGACTACCAAACATTGCGACACATTTACACAACCGAATTATTAGAGAACATAAAGGAGAACGAATTAAAACAACCTTAGATCGGTTTCTACAAGAAAAAACAAATTCCATTATTAAGAATCATCATTACCAACTCAAATTTAACGAAGTTCATAATGCTGCTGCTATTATTATTGAAGTAGAAACGGGAAACATTTTGGCTTATGTTGGAAATACTTCTGGGAGTGTAGAACATGGAAATGCAGTTGATGTAATTCAAGCACCAAGAAGTACTGGTAGTATTTTAAAACCAATTTTATATGCGGCTATGTTAAGTGATGGAGAAATTTTACCCAACACCTTAATTAGTGATGTTCCTACAAAAATTGCTGGGTATACACCAAAAAATTATAACTTAAAATATACTGGTGTTGTTCCTGCTCGTAAAGCATTGTCAAGGTCTTTAAATGTCCCTATTATTAAAATGCTACAAGACTATGGCTTGCAAAAATTTCATCATCGATTGCAAAAACTCAACTTATCTCACATTAATAAACCTGCCAATCACTACGGGTTAACCATTATTTTAGGCGGTGCAGAAAGCTCATTATGGGACATCACTAATGTGTTTTCCAACTTCTCAAGAACCTTAAATCATTTTGAAAAATACAATGGAAAATACAACCTCAACGATTATCATTCTCATAACTATTTAACCAATATCAAACAAAAAAAAGAACAACTGGAAGACTTCAACAACTTAAGTGCTGCATCAATTTACTTAACCTACCAAGCGCTATTAGAGGTAAATAGGCCTAAAGAAGATGCCAATTGGCAATACTTCTCTGGCAACAATAAGGTAGCTTGGAAAACAGGTACTAGTTTTGGTTTTGGAGATGCTTGGGCTGTTGTACAACTTCAAAATATGTGGTTGGTGTTTGGGTAGGAAATGCTGATGGAGAAGGAAGACCTGGATTAACAGGGATTGGCGCTGCAGCTCCTATCCTTTTTGATATTTTTGATTTATTACCCAACGATAAATGGTTTACTCCTCCTTATGATGAATTGGCTAAAGTTCCTATTTGCAGAAAAAGTGGAATGCGTGCAACAGACATTTGTGAACCTGTAGATTCAGTTTATGTTCAAGAAAATGGTTTAAAAACAGAACCTTGTAAATACCATATTCTTATCCATACCGATAAATTTGGTTACCGGGTAAATAGCGATTGCGAAGATGTAAATAATATGTTGCATAAAAGTTGGTTTGTTTTACCACCTGTACAAGAGTGGTATTATAAAAGTACAGATCCTACTTATGTTAGACTTCCTCCTTACCGAACTGATTGTCAATCTTTTGAAATACTACCTTTACAACTCATTTACCCTGAACACAACGCAGAAATTTACATCCCACTAGAAATTTCTGGCGAAAAAGGAAAAGTAATTTTTAAAGCCGCCCACAGAAAACAAAGCTCTACCATTTTCTGGCATATCGACAACTCTTATATTGGCTCAACAAAAAGTATACACGAAAAAGGATTAAATATTTCTGAAGGAGAGCATACAATTACTCTAGTAGATGAATTAGGAAATTCAATTACACGACAATTTTCTATTGTTGGAAGAAATTAACCTTCATTCTGAATGAAAATTTATTGGGAAGATAAATTTCCTGTAAATCCCATTCAAAATAAAGTAAGATAAATTACCTTTGTTTTGATGCAAGAAAAATTTATAGACATAGAAAAAGTAATTAAGGATAAAAACCCTAAACTACTGAAGGTACTTCCTAACTTTATACTTAACTACTTAAAACGAGTTGCTCATCAAGATGATATTAATGAGCTTTTACATGATTTTAAAGACATCTATGATTACGAATTTTGCTCCGCACTCATAAAACGGCTCAATATAAAAACAACTGTGTCTGGCTTAGAAAATATTCCAAAAGAAGGTGGATTTATTTTTGCGTCAAACCACCCTCTAGGAGGTATGGATGCCATGGCTTTAATTACTGTTATTGAGCCTTACCGGAAAGATGTAAAGTTTATTGTGAATGATATTCTCCTAAACCTAAAAAATTTAAAAGGGATTTTTGCAGGTGTTAATAAACACGGTGGAAACACAAAAAAATCATTACAATTAGTAGATGATTTATTTGCTTCGGATCGAGCAGTATTTGTTTTCCCTGCGGGATTAGTAAGCAGAAGAAAAAAAGGGGTAGTTGCCGATTTAGAATGGAAAAAAACTTTTATCACAAGGGCAAAAAAACACAATAAAACAATTATTCCCGTTTTTATTGGAGGAAGTTTATCCAACTTCTTTTATCGCCTTTCTAATTTAAGAACAACCTTAGGTATTAAAGCTAATTTAGAAATGTTATATTTAGCTGATGAATCTTTTAAACAAGAGAATAAAACCTTAGATATTATTTTTGGGAAACCAATTTCTGCGACTCATTTTGATGGCTCAAAATCGGATAGAGAATGGAGTAAATGGATGGAAAATAAAGTGCATGAAATGGGCGCTAACAAATAGCATAAGCTATCATTTTATAGTAAATTGCAACTATACAAAACAAGAATAATAATATGAGTATAATTATCCCTCCTAAAAACGTTAAAGAAATTGAGAAAGAGTTAAACTCAAGTACTTTTGTGAGAAACACCAATAAAGCCAATAACGAAATTTATATTATAAACTATCACAACGCTCCAAATACGGTTAAAGAAATTGGACGGTTAAGAGAGTTAACTTTTTCTGAAGCTGGTGGAGGAACAGGTAAAGAAATTGATATTGATGATTTTGATACTTCAGAAAATTGCTACGATCAACTAATTGTTTACGATAGAGACAATCAAATTATATCTAGCGGATATCGCTTTATTTATGGTGAAAAAGTTTTAAATGGTGGAGAAATTGAACTCTCAACCAAACATTATTTTAATTTTTCAGATGACTTTATAAAAAACTATCTCCCCTACACTATTGAATTAGGAAGATCTTGGGTTCATCCAGATTACCAAGCAGGAAAATCGAGAAAAGGATTATTTGCTTTAGATAATTTATGGGACGGTTTAGGAGCAATTATGGTTAATTATCCGAATATGAAATACTTTTTCGGAAAAGTAACTATGTACACTTCTTATAATGTCGATGCCAGAAATGCATTACTTTATTTTATGAATTCATATTTTCCTGATAAAGACAAATTAGTAACTCCTATTCACCCTATTAATATGGATGTTGACTTAACAAAAATAAAAGAGGTACTTTTTGAGAAAAATTTTGATGATGGTTTAAAAGCATTAAATGGATTTTTAAAGGAATATGAAGAAAGAATTCCGCCACTTATTAATACCTATATGAAGCTTTCACCGACAATGAAAACTTTTGGAACAGCTATTAATTCTGAATTTGGAGGTGTTGAAGAAACAGGTATTTTAGTAACTACTGCTGATATTTATCCTGAAAAAACAGAAAGACATTTAAAATTTTAATTATTACCATAAAAATGTTGTTCTCGATACAAGATTCTTTCTGAATTTCATTCGAACGGATATCTTTCTAGAATTCAATTCCAAAGTCTGCTTTTAGTTTTTGTAAATCTTCTGCAAAGTAGTTATCGCAAAAATCAACTTCTTCTTCTGTTAGTTTTTGATAAGTCATTTCTTGCTTATTGTCGCTCTTAATTTTCTCTACTACATTTGAATTCAATATAATGTTTCTTAAAAAAGAAATTTGAAGCGGTTTACTAATTAGCTTTCGTATTGGATGATCTCTATTTACCAAAAAATTATTAAGTGTTTTATTCTTAACTACTGCCGCTTTATTTTTGGCTTGTAACTTTTTAATTTCAATCCTATCCAATTCTAAAAACTCAAAATAAGCATCCATCAGTTGTTGAGGATTATCTTTTAACTGGTTGGTTGTACAAATAAATAGTTGTTCTCGCTTAAAATACTTTAACCAACTAGTTAAATGTAAATGATATAAACTTCCATAAAAATTACAATGGTTGTTTTGCTTTATAATATCATTATTAGCTAATATTTTAGCTTCTAATTTTTGACTTTTAATCAACGAAACTGATTTATCTATATATCCATGGTTTACCGAAAAATTATAATTAGAGTAAGTTCTAGCTGAAGGGGATCTCAAAATTATTATAATTTTTGTAGTAGGATTATAATCAAAAATACGTTTGGGAGCATTCTTATCCATCAATAAATAAGTATCTGAAGTTGTGTTTACACCTTTCTCTTTGTTACCAAAAAAAGAATGCAGAAAATCTTCACCTCTTTTAAAATGATCTTCTACAGAAAAATAAGTGACCTCTTTTATTGATGAAAAATTAATTTTTGGGTGCTGTTGTAAATAAGCTACTAAACTTGTAGTGCCAGACCTTCCTGCTCCTATTATGATATGATTGAGTTTCATATTCATTTATCATTTTCGCATTTGTTACAAAATCTGTAAAAAAGAGATGCCGGAATAAATCCGGCAATACTCTCTTCTTACATTAAGATTGCTTCGTTCCTCGCAATGACGAACGAAACTATTTCGCGTAATTTACCGCTCTTTTCTCTCTAATAACAGTAACCTTTACCTGTCCTGGGTAAGTCATTTCTGTTTGAATTTTCTCTGCCAAATTAAACGACATTGTATCTGCTTCTGCATCACTAATTTTACCACTCTCCACAATAACTCTTAGTTCTCTACCAGCTTGTATCGCATAAGCTTGCTCAACTCCAGGGTAAGTCATTCCAATTTTTTCTAAATCTTTAATACGGTTAATATATTGCTCCATCACCTCTCGCCTAGCACCTGGTCTAGCTCCAGAAATTGCATCACAAACCTGTACAATTGGAGAAATAAGTGTAGTCATTTCAATCTCATCATGGTGAGCACCAATTGCATTACAGATGTCTGGTTTTTCCTTGTACCTTTCAGCGATTTTCATCCCTAAAATAGCATGCGGTAATTCTGGCTCATCATCTGGTACTTTTCCTATATCATGTAATAATCCTGCACGTTTTGCCAATTTAGCATTTAACCCTAATTCAGATGCCATTGTAGCACATAAGTTAGCAACTTCACGTGAATGCTGTAATAGATTCTGACCATAAGAAGAACGATATTTCATTCTTCCAACCATTCTTATTAATTCTGGATGTAATCCATGAATTCCCAAATCGATAGTAGTTCTTTTACCAACCTCTAAAATTTCTTCTTCTAATTGCCTTTTTGTTTTCTTCGCAACCTCTTCAATTCTTGCGGGGTGAATTCTACCATCAGAAACCAATTGATGTAAACACAACCTTGCAATTTCTCTTCTAATTGGATCAAAACAAGATAAAATAATTGCTTCTGGTGTATCATCCACAATAATTTCTACTCCAGTAGCAGCTTCTAAAGCTCTAATGTTTCGTCCTTCTCTACCAATAATTCTACCTTTAATTTCATCGCTTTCTATTCTAAAAATAGAAACCGAATTCTCTACGGCTTGTTCTGTCGCAACTCTTTGTATGGTTTGAACAACAATTTTTCTTGCTTCTTTATTGGCATTAATCTTTGCTTCTTCAACTACATCTTTAATTAATGCTAAAGCATTTGTTTTCGCTTCATCTTTTAAGGCATCAACCAATTCTGCTTTTGCATCTTCTTGTGATAATCCAGAAATAGCTTCTAATTGCTCTACTTGTTTTCTATGAGCAGATTCTAACTCATTTTCTTTCGATTCAACAATTTCTAATTGAGTAGCAAGTGTAGTTTTAATCTTATCAACTTCTTGTTCTTTTCTTTTTGCATTTTCAATTTGCTGTGATATGCTTTGATTTTTTTGTTTTACACGGTTTTCTAACTCAGCAACTTTACGCTCCCTGTCGTTAATTACCTTTTCGTGCTCTTCTTTTAATTGTAAAAACTTTTCTTTTGCTTGCAATAATTTTTCTTTACGAAATACTTCAGCTTTTGCTTTTGCATCTTCAATAATTTTATTGCCTTTTCCTTCCGCTGCTTTTTTCATCATCATCGCGACTATACCTCCTGCGGCAGCCCCTCCAATAACAACTCCAATAATAATACTTACTATATCCATTTCTTTCTAATTAGTTAATGACTTGTGCATTTTTTAAAGAAGTCATACTCTCATTATTTTAGGCATAAAAAAACCCGCACAAATTTGGTTTGGATAAACCCGCTAAAATAATGGTTGGAGCTGCCAAGTACGGTCAAACTTCCCACGTCCACAAAAGTGAATTCCTCTAAAGGTTTACAAGGGGCCTGTTTTCTGTTACTTATGAGCGTTGCTCCAATTAAGTAAAATGTTAGTTTATCAAACGAAATAAATTTGTACGGGACTTTTTATAAGTGTTTCCACTTAATATCTCGATAAATTATTGCTTCTTACTATTTAAAAGAACGTTACAGATGTTGGTCTAACAATTGTTCGACCGCCATTAAATCATCTTCAATTCCAGCACTATCTAATATGCCTTTCTTTTCCAAATCAAAGTTACGAGTAGCTACTTTAAGCGCAGCCATTGCTATAAGATCTTGTTTATCTTTAACATCATACAAACGTTCAAAATCACCAATCGATTGATTAATTTTTTCTGCTGCATTTCTTATACCTTCTTCTTCAGAAGCATCTACTGTTAAAGGGTAAACCCTATTTGCAATTTTTATTTTTATCGATAACTCACCCATTTGGGATTCTTTAATTATCTGTTAATTTGAGCAATGCATTTATCTATTTCCCGTACCATTTCGTTAATCTTCAACTTCACTTCTTTGGTACTTTCTCCACCAACACCTCCTGCAATTCGTAACAACTTAACCTTGTTGTTTAACTCCAAAATTTGTTGATTTTTTTCAGTTAATTCTTTTCTTATTTTTTCTACTTCATCAGAAAGTTTTTCATTTTTTTCAATAAGTGTGGTTTGCTTTGCAACAAGTTTTTCGGTTTTTTTCCGAATTCCACTTACCAAATTTGAAATATCCTTCATTTTGTAAATATCAAAATAAATTGATAATAATCAACCTTTACAAATTTAGTTTTTTTACACGGTTATATGTGTATAATCTAATTTAAAAAAATATTATTATCATTTCTTCATACATAGCTTTGTCTACGATACCTTGTTGGTATAACATTTGATAAAAGCAAGTATGATAAAAAAACTTATTTTCACTTTATTTATAATTGTAGCGAGTATAAACGCTTTTTCCCAAGATAGTATTCCAAAAAATTATTTTCGTTCTCCTTTAGGAATTCCATTGTTTTTAGCAGGAAATTTTGGCGAATTACGTTCCAATCATTTTCATTCTGGATTAGATATGAAAACACAGGGAAAAGAAGGTTTTAAAATTTACGCTGCTGCAGATGGTTATATTTCACGAATAAAAGTTTCTCCTTGGGGTTACGGAAAAACAATTTATATCGATCATCCGAACGGGTACACAACTGTTTACGCTCATTTACAACAGTATAAAGGTATTATTTCAAAAAAAATAAAACAATACCAAAACGAAAAAGAAAGCTGGGAAATTGATTGGTACCCCTCTGACACATTAATGAAAATAAAAAAAGGAGATGTAATCGCTTTATCTGGAAATACAGGAGGTTCTGGTGGTCCGCACCTTCATTTTGAAGTAAGAGAAACAGAGTCTGAATTCCCAATTAATCCTCTTTTATTAGGTTTTGATATTAAAGACAACATTAAACCTACCATTAAAAGCATTGTAATAACGCCTTTAAATGACACAAGTTATGTGAACAACAAACAAACACCTCAACGCTTTTTAGCTGTAGGAGTTAACGGTATTTACAAATTAAAATATGGAGCTGCGATTACCGCTTATGGAGAAATAGGAATTGGAATTGAAACCATAGATAAATTAAATGGTGTTAGTAACAGAAACGGAATTTACTCCATAGAATTATCTCAAAATACTGAAATTATTTTTAAATCTGAAATGAAAAAATTTAGCTTTGGTGAGTCTCGTGCATTAAATTCATTAATTGACTATAAAATGTATTTGGGTAAAAAAATACGTTTTCAACGAAGCTTTATCGAACCCAACAATCATTTACAAATTTACACACAGCATAAAAACAATGGTGTTATACACTTTGCTAAAAACGATAAAAATGCTTTTAAATACATTATAAAAGATACTTACAGAAATACTTCGACCATTTCTTTCCCTATTATTGGAGAATATAATAAAAGCCAAATTACTCCTATATCAAAACCAACAATAGATACGCTTTTTTCTTACATTGACAGCAATTATTTTGAAAATCAAAACATTATGATTGGTATCCCTAAAGATGCATTATATAAAGATTTGCCTTTCCATTTTTCTATTGCAGATACCTTATTAGGAGCAATTACACCAACTTATTTTGTGCACAGTGATTATACTCCTTTGCATAAAGCAATAAGCGTTTCTATTAAGGTTGGTAGATTGAGTGAGTACGAAAGAAGCAAAGCTACTATCGTTCATTTTGACAGAAGGAAACGGTATTATGCAAAAGGTGGTACTTGGCGAAATAATTACATTACTACTAAATCAAAAGCTTTTGGCGGCTTTGCCGTAATGATTGATACCATTCCTCCTAAAATTACACCAACCAATATTTTTGCCAATAAAAATATGTCTAAAAATACTAGCATTACTATTAAAATAGCCGATAATTTATCTGGCATAAAATCATATAGAGGTACAATTGACGGAAAATGGATAATGATGGAATATGAAGCTAAAAAAGCAAAGATATTTTACACTTTTGATAACCTTCCAAAAGGAAAGCATAATTTTGAACTTACATTAACTGATGGTGTTGGTAACACCTCAAATGTATCAATACCTTTTGTGAGGTGAACTCACAAAAAAATCTTAAACATTAAAAAACAAGCAGTATAAAACTGCTCAAATTTCAAGGGCTGTTTTTTGATATTTGTAACTTGTTATTTATTGTTCTTGCATAGAATATTGAGTACTTTTGTAGGAAACAGAACAATACTATGGATTTAAGCAAAGAATTTGAAAACAGCAGCTACAGTGTTAACATGCGTAAATTGGCCCGTAAATCTCGTTTAGGTTTTGGTTACCAAGATATCAAACACATTACTATTCAGGATATCTTAATCATGAATAAACACAAGCAGTTAATTAACATTTACTTTGGTTTAGATAAGATTACTTTTATGGATGACATACTTGATGAATTAGGTATTGACGAAAGTATGCGTATTGAAAAACCCGGTAAAATTAGAGATTTACCTCAACGTTCTGAAGCTGTAAACAAGGCTTTAGTTGTTGTAAAAGCACGTAAAAAAGAAGAGGTTGAAGCTTTTAGAGAAATGGCAAAAGAATTGAGAGCTGAAGTTAAGGCTGAAGCAAAAGCGGAGAAGAAGAAAAAGTAGTTTACTTTATAAGAAGGCTACTTACCATATTAATGATTTCAAGCTCATTTTTAAACAGATTTTCACAAACGGTTAAAGAGTTTATGATGAAAGGTTATGCAAAAATATCTGCAAAAGATTATTCCTTAACTATAGAACTAAACCCAAAAGTTGACTCACTATACTATAGAAGAGCTTTTATCTTATGAAGCTCTTGATAACTATCAAGAGTCCATTAAGGATTATACCAAATCTTTAAAATTAAATCCTAAAACCCTACATTGATAAACACTGTCAATAAAGTACATTCAACTGCAAAGCGTCTTCTTTTAACCCCTATTTAAAATATTTTACATTTTTTTAACATTTTTTTACAATACTTTTCCCTTTCTTGCGCTTACTTATTTTTGATTTACATCAAATAATTTAAACTAAATTTCTTTTCATGTAACTTTT
>JAESTF010000092.1 GCA_016763795.1 Flavobacteriales bacterium | reverse complement strand
TTACTGTAATACACATAGGCCTCATCAGCTGAACTCATACTATTTTTATATTCTTGTAAAAACTCCTTATTCAAACTACTAAAGGTGTGTAATTCCATACAGGCAATTAGCTCCCTATTAGGGTATTGCTTTTTTACTGCTTGGGTTGTTGCTTTTAATTTAGAAGGTGAATGTGCAAAATCTTTATAAATTGCCGTATTATCAGTTGCAGCAATTAATTCTAATCGTTTTGAAGCCCCTTTAAAATCTTGAATGGCTTCATAAAACTGATTATCATTAATCTTTAATTCATTACAAATTAATCGAGCGCCATTTAAATTCTGGAGATTATGATCTCCAAATATTTGTAAAGGAATTTCATTTCCTTCTACCAAAACAGAAGTTATACCATTATTAATTACGTTATCTGGTGTTTGATATCCTATTCTATCAATATCAGGATTAGATGTCATTAAGGCAATTTTATTTACCTCAGCATCAGCTTTACAATAAATTAACTTCCCGTCTTTTTCTATCAATTTAATAAATTCAGAAAACTGCTCTACATAATTTTCAAAAGTGGGGAACACATTAATATGATCCCAAGCAATACCACTTATCAATGCAATATTCGGATGATACAAATGAAACTTAGGCCTTCTATCTATTGGTGAAGATAAATATTCATCTCCTTCTAAAATAATAATTTTTGCATCAGTAATTTCAACCATAGTATCAAAGCCTTCTAACTGAGCTCCAACCATATAATCAAACTTCTTATTACATTTTTCTAAAACGTGTAACACCATAGAAGTTATAGAAGTTTTTCCATGGCTCCCTCCTATTACCACCCGAATCTTATCTTTAGATTGCTCGTAAATATATTCCGGATAAGAATATACTTTAACACCTAGCTCTTGAGCTTTAAGTAATTCAGGATTATCAATTCTGGCATGCATTCCTAAAATTACAGCATCTAACTCTGTTGTAATTCTATTTTCATCCCATCCAAATTTATTGGGTAATAAACCATGTTTCGCAATTCTTCCTTTACTTGGTTCAAATATTTCATCATCTGAACCAGTAACATTAAACCCTTTTTTATGCAAGGCAATTGCTAAATTGTGCATTGCACTTCCTCCTATTGCAATAAAGTGTACTCTCATAGGGTAAACTTAGCAATTATAAGTTTTGCCTGTTGGATGTTGAAATTTCAATTTACAACAAGCTCATGTTATTTGAAAAACTTGTAACTTGTGGGCATCTAAAAAATAGAATATGAAAATATACCCATTGAACACAGGTAACTTTAAATTAGATGGTGGAGCAATGTTTGGTGTTGTACCAAAATCGTTATGGCAAAGAACCAATCCGGCTGATAGCAACAACATGTGTAGTTGGGCACTAAGAAGTATGCTAATTGAAGATGGTGATCGTTTAATGATTATTGATAATGGAATGGGGAATAAACAGCCCGAAAAGTTTTTTGGTTATTATTATTTGCATGGAGATGATAGTCTAGAAGGTAACCTTAACAAACTAGGGTTTACTGCTGATGATATTACAGATGTATTTTTAACACATTTACATTTCGATCATTGTGGCGGAAGCATAAAATGGAATAAAGACAGAACGAAATATGAACCTGCTTTTAAAAATGCTACCTACTGGAGTAATAGTCAACATTGGGAATGGGCAACAGTTCCCAACCAACGAGAGAAAGCTTCTTTTTTAAAAGAGAACATTTTACCCATGCAAGAGTTTGGTCAACTAAAATTTATTGATAAAGAAGGTTTTGATTATTTTAAAATTTTGATGGTAAATGGACATACCGATGCCATGATGATTCCTCATATAAAGTACCAAGATAAAACAATTGTGTTTATGGCAGATTTACTACCTTCTGTTGGTCATTTACCATTACCATACGTTATGGGTTACGATACTCGGCCATTACTTACGTTAGATGAAAAAGGTAAGTTTTTAAAAGAAGCTGCAGATAATAATTATATTCTGTTTTTTGAGCATGATTCAGTTAACGAATGCTGTACCGTACAACATACCGAAAAAGGTGTGCGTTTAAAAGATACGTTTCGGTTTAATGAAATGTTTTCTTAAATAGTTATTAGTGTTTAGTTGATGGTTTATAGAAATATTATAGGATTTATTTTATTGAGTTTATTCTCAATAAATTCTCATTGTCAAACGGCATCTATTGTTTTTAATAGCGAAAATCATTTCCAAGTGACAATTAATCACATTAAACAACACAATACCTACATCAATAACATTCAGATAAAAAACTTAAATGGTAATCATCCTTATAACATCAAAATCAATTTTAAAAATGATACTATTTCCACTCAAACCAATATTTATTTAATCGATAATGGATTAGCTCATATTTATGATATTTCAAAAAAAAGTATTCAATTAAAAAAAGTAGTGCCAGCAGTTTCTTATCCAACAGCTGAAAATCAATTAATTGTTAATTACACGGTCAATAATAATTTGCCTATTGACACCAATGTAAATGATACTTCTCAAACAGATACTACTTATGTAATTCCCTATACAAGTTATTATAAATTAGAAGATTACAAAGGCAGAATTGGCTGTCCATTTCCGATAAAAGACATTGAACAAGCTAAACTAAGAAGTACTATCCTTGCAGAAAACTTAGAAGAAAGTAAATTAGAGAAAATAAAAGAAGCCATTTTATATATGGATTCTGCGTGTATTTTAATAAAACAAACCAAAGAGCTAATTCTTTTATTGAATTTGAAGAAACACGATTAGATTTTGCTAAATTTATATTTCCGTACACTTTTGATATTGATAATTATGAGAAGCTCTATCCTACCTTTAGTTTTGGAAATAGTAAAGCTGAACTAAAAAACTTTATAAAAAGTAAATAAATTATCTTTTCAGTAAGAAAATAGCAACCATCTTAATCGATTTTACGTTTTACCATTATTCATCACAGTATTTTAATTGTTGGTCTAAATTATTTTATTTTTTTAGATGTAGTTACTATATTTAACCAAAACGATTTAACATGAAAAAAACACTCTACCTATTTCTAATCACTAGTCTAATATTTAGTGCTAACAATTCATTTTCGCAAGCCTTAAAAAAAATCAACTTAAACACTAAGGTTACTCAATCCCAGGTTATTGTAGAAGGAAAAGTAATAAGTAAAGAATCTTTTTGGGATGCTAACCATTATAATATTTACACCGCCAATAAGATTGAAGTGTACAAAGTATTTAAAGGGAGTCTAACAACCTCAATTATTGAAATAATTACTCCTGGCGGAACAGTTGGATTGCAAAGAGATGTTGTCGAGCCTAGCCTTTCTTTATCGTATAATGAAACAGGTATTTTTATGCTTAGAAACAATACTGTTAATTATTTAACAACAAATACGAACCCTCAATTTGAACCTTATTCCAGTGTTCAAGGATTC
>JAESTF010000001.1 GCA_016763795.1 Flavobacteriales bacterium | reverse complement strand
CCTACCATGGAGTGGGATATCGCTGCAGGACAAGCAATTTTAACAGCAGCAGGGGAACAGTTACTAATTGGGAAACAAAAAAGCCTTTAAGGTATAACAAGGAAAACTTATTAAATCCGTGGTTTTTGGTAGGGCGATAAAACTTGATGTTCTCCTTAAAAAATGTACCTTCGTTTAACCGCCATTGTAAAAACATTTAAACGTTTCCAACAAGGACGTTAACAATATACGAAACAACGTTCTTCTTCCCAAAGAAACTACATTATCACCCTCTTGTTCATTCCTGTATGGAGAGGAATTCCGTTTTTAGTTAGATTATTGTTCTATTAACAAATTAGTCAACTCAACAAATTGTTTCACGCTTAATTGTTCTGGTCGTTGGGTTAGAATTTCATTGTCTTTATTCGAGTCATTTAATAAGCTTTTTAACGATTTCCGCATCATTTTTCTACGTTGACCAAAAGCCATTTTAACAATCGTTTTAAAACGTTTTTCATCACAATCAAGCGTCATTTTCTCATTTCTAACAAAACGAATAACTGCCGATTGTACTTTTGGTGGAGGATCAAAAACCTCTGGTCCAACAGTAAATAAATACTCTACATCATAAAAAGCTTGCAACAAAACACTTGTTATTCCATATATTTTAGAACCAGGTTTTGAAGCAAAACGCTCTGCAACTTCTTTCTGAAACATACCAACAACCTCTGGTATTTGATCTTTATAATCCAACACCTTAAATAAAATTTGTGTAGAAATATTGTAAGGAAAATTACCGATTACAGCAAACGGTTCGTCAGCGATCAATTCGTTCAGATCTACTTTTAAAAAATCAGCATAAATAATCTTTCCTTTTAATTGAGGGTACTTTTCTACTAAATAACCTATCGATTCTCTATCCACATCAACAGGAAAGGTTTCGTATTCTTTATGCTCAATTAAGTACTGTGTCAATACACCCATCCCAGGGCCAACCTCAACTACTTTTTTATAGTGTGACGTTTGAGAAAGGCTGTCAACAATTTTTTTTGCGATGCTTAAATCCGTTAAGAAATGCTGTCCTAAATGCTTTTTTGCTTTTACTTTTTGCAATATTATTGGGTTATTTAAAGTTGTATATTCGCAAAGGTAACCAAACGAACTAAATGCGCTTTTTTTATTTTCTAGTCTTTCTGAGTTTTGGACATTTTGGATTCACTCAAAATTACCCTGAATTAGTAAATTCAACACCTGCTTTTGTAGAGAAAATAGATCTTTCATTGCTAAAAGAAAACCAGCTTTACATTGCAATGCCTTTTGCTCAGAAAACAGTACTAAACCCTGAGCAAAAAAAACAATTAACCGAAAGAGCTATTATTAAATTAGAACTAGTTTACACGAAATACAGAACTTCAAATATCTTTAATCAAAAAAAATTAAATGATAATCGATTAACTGAATTAAATCGTTTAATTCCTCATTTATTTGAAAATCGGTTTTGGAAGTTTCAGCTTATTAGCCAAACCAACGCAAAATCTAGAGAAACAGGAAGACAGTTATTTCATGGGTTTATTGTAACCTTTAGGCCCAACTCAACAAAAAAACACTAAAATTAGAAGCTAATTATTTAACCGATTTGGTTAATGCTATGCTTAAGAAAGATAGTTTAGAAAATGATACAACACCTAAAGACTTTCGCATTAAAACACATTACGACAACCATATTGGATATATCCATGATACCGTTTGGTTTATTGATACAATAAAAAAACCTTCTCCCCCCGACTTTTTTTACAACCAATCACTATACAAAGACTCAACTGTTTTAAACTCTTTTAATAGAAACAAAAATTGGAAAAATTTTATAGTCGTTACTGATGTTACTGGCAGCATGTCTCCTTATAGTGCCCAAGTTTTTGTGTGGTTAAAAGAACAGGCTAAAAATGACCTCGCAAAATACTTTGTGTTTTTTAATGATGGTGATGAAAAACCTTCTCGAAGAAAGAAACCCTTGGAAACAAAAGGTGTTTACATTGTTAAAAACCTCTCATTACAAGCTGTAATTAATATGGCAACAAAATGTATGCAAAATGGCTCTGGCGGTGGAGAGTACTTAGAAAATGATATTGAAGCGATTATTGATGGGCTAAAACAATACCCAAGTGCTAATGAAATAATTTTAATTGCTGATAACAGAGAAAGTATGCGTGATTATAAATACCTCGAAAAAATTAAAACACCTGTTCATATTATTTTGTGTGGTGCTGAATACGGAATAAACATTCAATATTTAGATTTAGCAAGGCAAACAAAAGGAAGTGTTCATACTGTTAACGCTGATATTATAAACCTACAAGACATTAAAGAAAAACAACATTTTTTTATTGAAAAGAAAGAATACCTTTTTGAGAATGGAAGGTTTCATTCTATTTATAAAAAATATTAATCTATAAGGTGTTTCTTTACAGCATTATAAATACTCGATGTTTCCAAGTCTTCAATTGTGTCTATATCGTTTAATGTTTGAAGTAAAGAAATTTTAACATTGGTTTCTTTTAATTCTAACAATGTTTTTTTGAGCAAACTATCGGTACTCCATTCTTTGTTTTGAAAAACAGAAAAGTGTTTTTTTGTCATTCCTATTAAATAATATCCACCATCTTCTGCTGGTCCAAAAACAACCTCACTGTTTTTTAACCCCTTAAAACCTTGTTGAATAATTTGAGCTGAGAGATCTGGCAAATCAGAACCTATTAAAATGATTTTATCATAGCCATCATTAAATCCTTTTTCGAAAGCATTTTGCATTTTTTCGCCCAAATCAGCTCCTTTTTGAACAAATTTTGATGTTTCTGGCCATTTTTCTTCAATTATCACATCAGAAAAGTAAATTCGTTTTACAGCATTTACATCTTCAATTGCTTTTCCTGTAATTTCTACTAAATATTTGTAGACTTGAAAAGCCCCTTCATTACCAATCGTTTTGGCTAAACGTGTTTTTACCTTTCCGAGTTTAATGTTTTTCACAAAAACAATTAAAAGTGTTTTACTCATAAACCTTCTCTCCTTTGGTTAACCATTTACTCCAAGATTTACTGTAAGCATGAATTTTTTTTGTTTTATTCCCCTCATTGTCATAAACAGAATAACCTTTATTTACCCAATCAAAAATACCACCTTGTAAATTCATTACTTTGGTAAACCCCACTTTTTTTAACTTTTCTCCTATCTTTTCACTTCTATAGCCCACCGAACAATAAACAACTATTGTTGTTTCTCTATCAACTCCTTTTAAATTTTTAATTTTAAAATTATCATAACCCACATACTCTGCGCCCTTAATATGGCTTACATTATATTCAGACTCTTCTCTAGCGTCAATTATCAAAAGTTTTGACTTTGTCTTTTCTACCTTTTTAAGGTTTTCAACACTAATTAAAGGAATCGTTTTAGAAATAATATCATTCTTTAATTCCTCAAACGACTCATATTCCTGAGCAAAAGCACTAAACCCTAATGTTAAAAATAACAGTATTATAAATTGTCTTTTCATATTATTAAGCTATTGTTCCTTGGCAACTAGATCCAGCACCAGCAGTACAGCCATAACAATGTTGTCCTAAAATTATATTTCTATTTGTTAGCTCTTTAGCATTAAAATCTTTAATGTTTTGTGATGAAGACGCAACACCTAGTTCTAACATCTGATTAAAATCACAATCGAATAGTTTACCATCCCAACCAACCGAAATAGTATTTCTACACATTACCTCTTGTGCTGCTGCCGGGTTAAACGATTCAATCAATTTATTCATATAGTCTTCATAGTTGCCTTCTTTTAATAAGAAATCTAAAAAACGACTAATTGGTAAATTTGTAATAGCATATAAACTATTAAACTCAATATTAAAAAGGGCCTTTAATTCTCTTTTATAATCAAATTCTAAAGCGACTTGTTCTGGAGGAAGTGAAGCTCCTCCCGGATTAAAAACTAAATCTAATTCTAACCCAGAACCTTCTTTTCCATAGCCTAATTCGTTTAATCGTTGTAAAGCCTGAATAGACCTTTCAAAAACACCATTTCCTCTTTGTTTATCCACATTTCCTTTTGTATAACAAGGTAAGGAAGAGACAACTGTTACTTTATTATCTGCATAAAACTGAGGAATATCTAAATACTTCTTATAGGTTAGAATAGTTAGGTTACTTCTCACAATTACTTTTTTACCTAACTGGGATAATTCCGAAACAAACCACCTGAAATCAGGGTTCATTTCTGGAGCTCCACCTGTTAAGTCTATAGTGTGTATCGTTGAATGTTTTGCTGCGGCTAAACATTGCAATAAAACCTCCTTAATCATTATTTCTGTTCGATCTGGTCCAGCATCTACATGACAATGCTCACAAACTTGGTTGCATAGTTTTCCTAAATTAATTTGAAGAATTTCAATTTTTATTGGTTTTAAAGGAAATAGGTTGATTTTTTCTAGCTTTTCGCTAAATTTAACTTTTGTTGTTGTTTCAAGCCTTTCAACCTGTTTTTTTGCATTGGTTAATTCGTTCTTTTGCTTTTGTAGTGTTTGCATTATACAAAAATCGTTTTAAAAAATTTATTATAGTTTCTTCTACCTGACAAATTAATCTTTTAGCAAATTTCCGACTAAAAAACTATCCTTTATCATTGGTTTAATTGCTTACAATTTTTACATTTGTTCCCATAATTAATTTTACAAACCATTATGAGTAAAGGATTTTCAAGTTCTTCTATCGGAAGAAAAATACTAATGGCGCTATCAGGAGCTTTTCTGATGATTTTTTTGCTACAACATTTCATTATTAATTCGCTTTCATTAATTAGCGCAGACTCTTTTAACGATGTTTCGCATTTTATGGGAACAAACCCCTTGGTACAATATTTAATTCAACCTATTTTATTGTTTGGAGTGTTGTTTCATTTAGGTATGGGAATTAATTTAGAGTTAAAAAACAGGGCTGCTCGACCGATTAAATATGCAATGAACAAGCCAAGCGAAAATGCTTCGTGGATGAGTAGAAATATGATTATTACCGGAATTATGGTAATGTTGTTTTTAGGTCTACATTTTTATGATTTTTGGATTCCAGAAATCAACACCAAATTTATTGTTGGTGATATGTCAGGTTTAAATGCTGATGGTGGACTTCGTTATTTTAAAGAACTACAACATAAATTTGTTGATCCAATTCGAGTAATTATTTATATTATTTCTTTTATCTTTTTATCACTGCATTTGTTACATGGTTTTCAATCTGCTTTTCAATCTGCAGGGTTTAACCACAATAAGTACACACCAATTATTAAAAAACTAGGTGCTTTATACGCTATTGCTATTCCTCTAGGATTTATTGTAATAGCCATTTTTCACCATTTAGCATCTCATTAATCTTTAATCCTTTTTAGAATATGTCAACATTAGATTCAAAAACACCAAAAGGTCCAATTAAAGATAAATGGACAAAACATAAAAACGACATTAATTTAGTTAACCCTGCCAACAAACGCCATATTGATATTATTGTGGTTGGAACAGGTTTAGCTGGTGGAGCTGCTGCTGCATCTTTAGCTGAAATGGGTTATAACGTAAAAGCTTTTGCTTATCAAGATTCTCCACGTAGAGCACATTCTATTGCTGCACAAGGAGGAATTAATGCTGCAAAAAACTATCAAAATGATGGTGATTCTACTTACCGTTTGTTTTATGATACGGTTAAAGGTGGTGATTACAGATCGAGAGAAGCAAACGTTTATCGTTTAGCAGAAGTTTCTGGAAATATTATTGACCAATGTGTTGCTCAAGGAGTTCCTTTTGCAAGAGAGTATGGAGGGTTATTAGATAACCGTTCTTTCGGTGGTGTTTTGGTTTCAAGAACGTTTTATGCTAAAGGACAAACAGGTCAGCAACTTTTATTAGGAGCTTATTCTGCAATGTGTCGTCAAATAGGAAAAGGAAAAATCACCATGTACAACCGTCATGAAATGATGGACATTGTTAAGGTGGGTGGAAAAGCGAGAGGAATTATTGCTCGTAATATGATTACTGGGGAAATTGAAAAGCATTCTGCACACGCAGTCGTTATTGCTTCTGGTGGCTACGGAAATGTTTTCTTTTTATCTACCAACGCAATGGGCTCTAACGTAAGTGCAGCTTGGAAAATTCATAAAAAAGGAGCTTATTTTGCAAACCCTTGTTACACACAAATTCACCCGACCTGTATTCCAAGAGCGGGAGATTTCCAATCTAAACTGACTTTAATGTCAGAATCATTAAGAAATGATGGTAGAATTTGGGTTCCAAAAAATATGGATGATGTAATGTCTATCCGAGAAGGAAAGAAAAATCCAACAGAATTAACTGAAGACGAAAGAGATTATTATTTAGAAAGAAGATATCCTGCTTTCGGAAATTTAGTGCCAAGAGATGTTGCTTCTCGTGCGGCAAAAGAAAGGTGTGATGCCGGTTATGGTGTTAATGCAACAGGAGAAGCTGTTTATTTAGATTTTAAATCTGCCATCAACAGATATGGAAAACAAAAAGCACATCTTTTAGGAATTGAAAATCCTAGCGATAAAAAAATTATAGAATTAGGAGAAGCTGTTATCGAAGAAAAATACGGAAACCTTTTCCAGATGTATGAGAAAATTATTGATGAAAACCCATACAAAACACCCATGATGATTTATCCTGCGGTGCATTACACAATGGGTGGTATTTGGTGCGATTACAATTTAATGACAACAATTCCTGGTTGTTATGCTACTGGAGAAGCAAACTTCTCAGATCATGGAGCAAACAGATTAGGTGCTTCTGCATTAATGCAGGGGTTAGCTGATGGTTATTTTGTTTTACCTTATACTATTGGCGATTATTTAGCTGATGATATTCGAACGGGAGCAATCCCTACTGATTCTCCAGAGTTCAATGCTGCAGCCAAAGAAGTAACAGAACAATTAGAAAAATTAATCAATATAAAAGGAACAAAATCTGTTGATTATTTCCATAAAAAATTAGGGGCAGTAATGTGGGAGAAGGTTGGAATGGCTCGTAATGCCAAAGGCTTAACCGAAGCAATGGACGAAATCAAACAAATTCGAGAAGACTTCTGGAAAGATGTTCGTATTCCTGGAGGAATGAATGAGTTAAATCCTGAATTAGAAAAAGCAACTAGAGTTGCTGACTTTTTAGAGTTAGGAGAACTATTCGCTAAAGATGCGTTAGCAAGGGAAGAATCTTGTGGTGGTCATTTTAGAGAAGAGTCTGTTGAGTTAGATGGAGAACAAAAAGGAGAGGCAAAAAGAGACGATAAAAACTTTGCTTATGTAGCGGCTTGGGAATACAAAGGAGATCCAAGAGATGCTGTAATGCACAAAGAAGAATTAGAATTTAACGATATTGAGCTGAAACAACGTTCTTATAAATAACTAGAAGATATGGATT
>JAESTF010000091.1 GCA_016763795.1 Flavobacteriales bacterium | reverse complement strand
TCTACCAAAATACGTTGTTCTATTTCGCTATTTAATTTAATAACTGTCTCATCCAACTCTTTTGTCCGCTGCGTTATTAATAACTCTAAATTTTCATTTAGCTCTTCTACTTTCATTTCAGCATTAACTCGAACAGTTACATCTCTGATTGTACCTAATACTAATTTTTTGTTTTGAACTGTAATAACATCTCCAATTATTTCAGAAAAATATTCCGTACCATCTTTCTTTTGTAAGACAAGACTAATAATCTGAGAGCTCTTTTTTGTTTTCTGAAAACTACTGTGGTCTTGATTTGGTGCTTTCATATCGAAAACAGTCATGGTTAACAACTCCTCTTCGGTGTAACCCGACATTTTACAAAAAGCAGGATTTACAAAAACATAATTTCCATCCATGTCTGCAATTGTAATTCCTTCTGATGATTGATCTGAAATAGATTTTAATTGTAATTCTGCTTCTTTTTTCCGAGTAATATCGGTATGAGAGCCAATCATTCTGGTTACATTTCCATCAGCATCTTTACACACCTCAGCTTTAGCTAGTATCCATATATAAGAACCATTCTTATGTCTAAACCTAAACTCATTAACATATTTCCCTTCTGGATTTTCTAAATATTTTGAAACTCTACGCTTAATACCTTTAGCATCATCGGGGTGTAGTAACTCTTCCCAGGTTTTAAGGGTATTAGCTAATTCGTCCTCTTGATAACCAACTTGTGCTTTCCATATTTTAGAGTAATAAACAGTATCAGAAGATATTTCCCAATCCCAAACACCAATGTTTGCAGTTGAAACAGCTAATTTATACCATTCACTCTCCTCTCTTAATACCTCTATATTACCTTGCTGTTTTATCATTAATAGTTATCACCAACCTAAATTTTGGCATTAAGCCCAATTATAGATCAAAAAATCTAAAGTAGTTATTTTTTTAGATTGTTTTATCCTATTTTTATTGTTAGTGACAACTAAATTGATTAAGTCACAGATTTCGATACCGTTAAATAAAATTAATTTTAAATATCTATATAAAAATTGAAATGAAAACAATAAAAAAATATTTTTAAACTTAACAGCTTCTTTTTCTCATAAAAATATAAACTAGCCATTAAACAATAGTCTCAATTATGAGTAGTATAGTAAGTACTATTTTTGGGAGAAAAAACAATAATCAAATCTCGTTTCAGCGGTAATTATTCTGATACGAGCTTATTTAAGAACAATCTTTCATTACTCTTTTCGTTAATTAAATACATCAAAAAGAAGCCTTTTCCTAAATCCCTTTTATTCAATATAATTTTATTTCCTCTAATTCCATTTCTCTTAAAAACTTCTTTCCCAAGAACATCAAAAATTAACAAGTTATACGCTCCATCCAACGCTTTTGAAAACAAAACTGTTGTCGATTCTTTAAAAGGGTTTGGTTGAATACGCTCTAACAATTGATGATATTCATAAATATTAGTAATTACAACATTAAAGTTTGCCGACAAAGAACTACATCCAAAAGCATCTGTAATTTGAACACTATAATTACCTGATTGTATAGGTGTGAAATTTATAGAATCAGCATTTAAAATTGGAGTCCCATTAAAAAACCATTGATAATAATTACTAACTGTAGAACTTAAGACAGAACCATTAAAAGATACAATAGGTGTTATTGGTAATGGATTTATCCAAATATTAACACTATCATAAGCCACACATAAATTTGTATCTGTAACAAAAATAGAATAGCTAATATTGTTTATTCCACAAATCGTTGGATTCAACATTGTTGAATCATTTAATCCAATTGTTGAGGACCAGCTCACAGATTCTAATCCACTATTCACAATGGGATTAAGAAGAACACAATCACCCTCACAAATTGTTGTATCAGAAACCAAACTAACTGTTAAAGAGTCTGAAAATTCAACAATAAAAATGTTAGAAATAGCACTATCTATACTCACACATGTTAAGGATGATATCATACGAACTTTTAACGTATCTCCTTCTTGTAAAGAATCTGAACTAAAATCAGCAGCATTATAATTAATATCTACTCCATTTATAGTCCAATAATAACTTGGATTTAATCCGCCTGCAAAAGATGAAGTAAATAGATTCACATTATTATTTCCACACAAACCGCTATTCCCATCTAAACTTAGTGTAGGTGTTTGTATTGATTGAATTGAAATATCAAAACCATTATCTGGACTAATAAGATTAGGGTTAGAAGCTACGACTCTTATCCGATAAGCACTTCCTGAAGAAATTCCTCCTGGAATAGTTGCGGTTATTATTCCTGCTTTATAAATCATTACTGCCGATAAATCTACAGTACCTATAGATATCGGACTTGCAAAGCTACCTGAGGCATCACTTAACTGAGCGGTAAAAATATTTCCTGAATTAAAAAATCCTTTCCCTAAAAAACCAACAAAAATTGTTTCTCCAGGACAAAAACTACCAGTTTCAGATACAATACTAGCTATAATCTCAGTATTTTCTGTTTGATGAACTAACCCACTAATACCTCCAACAGTATAACCATACTTTCCGCCATCTGTCATTGACAAATCAAACATACTCCAATTGTTATGTAAACATGCTGTTGGTAAACTACCAAGTATTTTCCCACTATCTAAAGTCATTCTTTGGCTTGTACTGTATGTATAAAAAGCTGTACTATCATTAATTAATTGCATTTCGTAAATGGTTCCTGAATTAGAACCTTGTAACTCCCAAGTATCTCCATAATCTCTCGTTATCAATATTTTCCCAGAACTTGCTATATAACCTACTTTTCCATCATAAAACTTAATATCTCGCATTAACCCAGAAATTATTGGGTCATGAATATCCCAATTTACTCCTCCATCAAAAGTTCTAATAATTTTACCTGAGCTTAATACATAACCAGTATCTTCATTAATAAAAAAAATATCAGTTAAATACTCATCAAAACCTGTTGGAATGGAGTCCCAAGTTACTCCAGCATCTATCGTTTTAAAAACTACACCTCCAAAAGCTGAAGCAAAACCAACCTGATCATTAATAAAACTAAAATCAGTTAAGCTTCGTGTTGTATTTGTTGTTTGTTGTTCCCATTTTTCCCCTCCATCATATGTTTTTAATATATTCCCATCTCCTACTGCGGCAAGACCAGTTGTTGTGTTAAAAAAGTGAAGTTTTGTAATTCCTGACGCTTGATCTGGAATCTGCTGTTTGTAAGTAACCCCTCCATTCTCTGTCTTAAATATCTTACCATCAATATCCGCGAAGTAAGCAGTATCCTTATGTGGAGCTTCAACAGCAGATAAATCATCAGAGAATCCAGTTGCGATATTCTTCCATGTTAAGCCAGCATCCGTTGTTTTGTTAATTCTCCCCAAGTTACCACTAATGTAACCTGTATTATCATCTGTAAAATAAATTCCTTGCCAATTATCATAAATACCATTCATGGTCATTTTTTGGCTCCAAGTAATACCTCCATCAGTTGTTTTTAACACCCCTTTTCCTAAAGTTACAATATACCCAACAGCCTCACTTGTAAAAAACATTTTCTTCAAGTAACCATATCCAATAGGATTTGGAGTCCAGTTCAATCCTCCATCTTGTGTTTTATACACATAATTTGTTCCTCCTGAAGAAGCCATATAATATCCTATGGTCTCACTAACAAAAAAAACATCTGCTCCCCATGTAGCTCCTGAATTCACTATAGACCAATTACTTCCTCCGTTAGTTGTTTTTAATAATTTACCATCAGAACAAACTATAAATCCTAAATTATTATCATAAAAATGAATTCTTTTTAATGTTGATGTAACTCCACTTGCAATAGTTTGCCAAGAAATTCCTCCGTTAGTAGATTTTCTTAACATTCCATTATCCCCTAAAACAAATCCATTGTTAACATCTCTAAACCAAATATCATTATACCCCGAACCTACCCCATAACTAACTTGAACCCAAGTAGCTCCACCATCAGTAGTTTTAAGAATTTCTGAAGATGCTCCTGCTGTCCAACCAACTAATTGACTAGCAAAATGAACCGCTCTAATTTGCCCTGTTGTTCCTGTTTTCATTCGAATCCAGTTTTCACCAGCATCAATGGTTCTAAACAATGAAAGTTCATAACCACTACAATTTCCTATTGCTCCAGATTGACCAGTAGCATATCCTGTATATTTATCTGTAAAAGTTATATCATATAGTTCTGTAGGAAGAGGTGTTGTGTTTCTCCATTGTGCATTTAATGTTGTAGCAACTAACAAAAATATTAGGAAAAATAAATACTTATTCATAATTAAAAAATTTACAATCAGCTACGAATTTACTGAAAATCAAAATCTTAATACAGGGTTAAGTCAAAAAAAAGTGATAAATAAAATCACTTAGATAATTATTCTAAAACTATAAAGGAAACTATGGAAAGAAAGTACTTATCGCCTAACTCTACCGTAGAAAAGCAGAATTGATTAAGATATTGGTTTATTACCGCTTATTAAATAAACCTTTTGTTCTTTTATTAATTTACTTAACTTGCATTTACTTAATGATAAAGCACTTTTTTATATTAATTACTTTAACACTAATATGTCTATTTAGTTATGGCCAAAGTTATATTGGATTTAGTGGAGGATATTACTTACCAAAAATAAATAAAAATGAACCAAGACATCAATCATCAGGATCAGGACCTTTTACTTCATTAAAAATAAGTGCAAAAAGTAAACCTTCATTTTTCTTTGCTGCTAACTATCAAGAGCGTACTAATAAAGTATTTAATTTTGGCATAAGTCTTATTTACAAATTACAATTAATTAACTATGTAAAAAAACATTTACATATAGGACATTTTAAAAGCCACAATAATACAATAGCAGACTACCAAAATCACTACCTTAATTTTTTAGTAAATCTAGAATTCAAACCTATAAAAAGACTTCCTGTTTTTTTTAATATTAGTCCTTCAATAGATTTTTTAATACACTCAAAAAAGCACGAAATGGGGAATAGTTCATCCACTAGTTATTCACCATTTACGAATTCGACTAGTGAAAAATGGGATATTAAAGAAAATAACCATGATGCAGCAAATTCCAAATTTGCTATCTATCTAGGACTGAATTATGAATATCAATTAAGTAAAAATAAAATTTTATTTCTTTCTTTAAATATTAATCGAAATTTTGCAGAAACTTTTGATCAAGTTAAAACGTTAGATATAATGATTGGAATTGGAATCCGTTTTTCTCTTCCAAATTTCAATTTTGGTAAAATAAATAAAAACATCTTTATAGGTCAACCTTACATCCTTCACAAAAAATAAAGAGAATTAAGCCACAGCATTTTCATCCATACTGTGATAAACATTTTGTGTATCCTCATCTTCTTCAAGCATTTCTAAAAGTTTATCCATATCTACTTTTTGCTCTTCTGTTAATACTGTTAATACTTGAGGAATTCTTTCAAAACCAGAAGATAGAATCTCTTTATCATTATCCTCTAAATATTTTTGAATAGAACCAAAACTCTCAAAAGGAGCATAAATAATAATTCCATCATCATCAATAAAAACCTCTTCTGCTCCGAAATCAATTAATTCTAATTCTAATTCTTCAGGGTCTGTTCCATCATTGGTAATTCTAAAGTTACAACTATGATCAAACATAAACTCTACCGAACCTGCAGTTCCCAAAGCTCCATTTCGCTTACTAAAGCAATGTCTAATATTAGCAACCGACCTATTGTTATTATCTGTAGCACATTCTACTAATACAGCAATACCATGCGGCCCTCTTCCTTCAAAAATCACCTCTTTGTAATTACTAGTATCTTTATCTTTTGCTTTTTTAATGGCACGCTCAACATTCTCTTTAGGCATGTTTGCGGCCTTCGCATTTTGAATTACGGCACGTAATCTAGCATTACTTTCAGGATCTGGTCCTCCATCCTTAATTGCCATTACAATGTCTTTACCAATTCTAGAAAACGTTTTGGCCATTTTACCCCAACGTTTCATTTTTCTGGCTTTCCTAAATTCAAATGCTCTTCCCATAATTTTATTCTTTTTACGTCATTGCTTTGTTCCTCGCAGTGACGTATTTTTTTATACCCTTATTTTATTTTAAGCGAATGCCCCATTTTATCTCGCTTAGTTTCTAAATATAATTTATTATGTTCGTTTGATTCTATTTCTATAGATACATTTTCTACTATTTCTAATCCATAACTAATTAATCCTGTACGTTTTTTAGGATTATTACTCATTAATCTAATTTTAGAAACGCCCAAATTTCTTAAAATTTGAGCTCCAATTCCATAATCTCTCTGATCTGCTTTAAACCCTAACTCTTCATTCGCCTGAACAGTATCTCTACCTTCTTCTTGCAACTTATAAGCTTTAAGTTTATTAATTAAACCAATTCCTCTACCTTCTTGATTCATATAAACTATTACACCCTTTCCTTCTTTCTCAATCATTTCCATTGATCTTTGAAGTTGAGGACCACAATCACATCTACAAGAGCCAAAAATATCTCCTGTCATACAAGATGAATGCATACGAACTAAAACTGGTTCATCTTCTTTCCATGAGCCTTTAACTAAAGCCAAGTGATCCATTTTATTAGTAGTCTGTTGATAAGCTACTAAATCGAAATCACCTACTTCAGTAGGAAGTTTCACACTCACTTCTCGTTTAATTAATGTTTCATTAGTCAAACGATACTCAATCAAATCTTTTATCGATATGATTTTTAAATTATGCTTTTGGGCAATTTTTAGCAATTGAGGTAACCTAGCCATTGTACCATCTTCATTTAATATTTCTACTAAAACTCCTGCTGGTTCAAACCCTGCTAAACGTGCTAAATCTATTACAGCTTCTGTATGTCCTGCTCTTCGCAAAACTCCTCCTTTACGTGCTGTTAATGGAAAAATATGGCCTGGCCTTCCTAAATCTGTTGGTTTAGTGTCAGGATTTATCAATGCTTGAACTGTTTTAGCTCTATCACTTGTAGAAATACCAGTTGTACAACCATTTCCAATTAAATCTACAGAAACAGTAAATGGAGTTTCATGAAGCACCGTATTATGCCCTACCATTAAATTCAATTCTAACTCTTCACACCTATCTTCTACCAATGGAGCACAAATTAAACCTCTACCATGGGTCGCCATAAAATTAATAGTATCTGGAGTAACCGAACGGGCTGCGGCAACAAAATCTCCCTCATTCTCTCTATCTTCATCATCTACAACAATAATTACCTTCCCAGCTTTAATATCTTCTATCGCTTCTTCTATTTTATTTAACTTTGTATCCATTAAGTATATTTTACCACAAAGTTAAACATAAGAAAAGAGAACAAAAAAAAACATGGCAAAAATTATTGCAATAGACTATGGTAGCAAACGAGTTGGTATTGCTGTTACTGACGAACTTCAAATAATCGCAAGCGGTTTAACTACTGTTCACTCTACAGAAATCATTGCTTTTTTGGAAGATTATTTTAGTAAAAATGAGGTAGAATGTATTGTTGTTGGTGAGGCCAAAGATTTACAAAATAACCCCGCAGAATCGGCAAAAGTAATTGAACCTTTTGTAAAACATTTAAGCCGAAAATTTAAAGACAAAAAAATTGCTCGGGTTGATGAACGTTTCACTTCTAAAATGGCTTTCCAAACAATGATAGATAGTGGGTTAAAAAAGAAAGCAAGAAGAAATAAAGCTTTAATTGATGAGATTAGTGCTACCATTATTTTGCAAAGTTATATGCAACAAAAAAACTTCTAGTTTTGAGAACACTTAACATTTTCTATTAATCCTAAAAAATAGTAACTTGTCCTTTCTTATATTAGATTAATACTATGCTCCAAAAAATCAACCTCGAAAAAATATTATTTCTCGATATAGAAACGGTTGCTCAAAGCTCTGATTTTTCTCAATTAAATGATGATATTAAAGCTCATTGGGAACGAAAAGCCAATTTTATAGCCAAAGATGATGAAACTCCCGAAAGTCTTTATGAAAGAGCAGGAATTTATGCTGAGTTTGGTAAAATTGTTTGTATTTCTGTGGGGTTTATCAATATTGAAAATGGAATTAAATCGCTCCGTTTAAAATCATATTATAATGATAATGAACAAAAACTGTTAACCGATTTTTTTGAGCTTCTCAATAACCATTACAACAACAGAGATTCATTGTTATGTGCACACAATGGAAAAGAATTTGATTTCCCATATATTGGAAGAAGAGCATTAATAAATGGAATTAATATTCCTGAAATTCTTGACTTAGCAGGTAAAAAACCTTGGGAAGTTGCTCATTTAGATACCTTACAATTATGGAAATTTGGCGATTACAAGCATTATACTTCATTAAGTTTATTAACCTCTATCTTTAATATTCCTACTCCAAAAGACGATATTGATGGAAGCATGGTAAATCAGGTTTATTGGAAAGACAAAGATTTAGAACGTATTGCCAACTATTGTCAAAAAGATGTGGTTGCACTTACACAGTTATTTCTTAAATTTAGAAATGAAACAATTATAGCACAAGAAAATATTATAACATAATAATGAAGAAGTATTTAATAACTCTATCATTTTTTTTAAGCATTGCCTTATTTTTTTCTTGCAAAAATAATAAAAGTCCATTTTACGATGACATTTTAAAATCTGAAAAAGGACATTTTAGAAGTGTAGAAATTGGGACATCAATTGAGGAAGTAAAAATACTCGAAAACGATTTATTTTTAAGAGATCAAATGCCCGACTACTTACATTATGATTATGAAATAAGTATGGGGAACACCTATACCGTTACCTATGATTTTTCAGAAGAAAATGAATTGTATGAAATCGAGATGGCAGTTTTTTTAGATGTAATTGAAGATGCGGATTTATTATTTAAAAATTTTTCAAACCATTTTAACAAAAAATATAGTGCTGGTAAAAAAGAGGCTGATGGCTATATGACTTGGCAAACTAATACTAAAAAAACAAATAGCAGAGTAACAATTTCTATGATTAACGATAGCGACTCTTATGGTTACATTACTATTCTAATTCGCGATTTAGATTATTGATTAATAGCTATTTAAACTCTGTTCATCTCCAATAAATTATTGATAGTCTAATCTTAGAAGAGGTATTAATAAAAATGTTTGTTTTAGATTTTTAGAAAACGTATTTTTATTGCCCTTTCAAGATTGTTGTAGAGATATGGAAAACAGAATATTATTAGAAGTAAAAAACTTAGTAACAGAGTTTCATACTGAAGATGAAATAGTAAAAGCGGTAAATAATGTTTCTTTTACACTTAATAGAGGCGAAACAATCGGTGTAGTTGGTGAATCTGGCTCAGGAAAATCCGTTACTTCTTTATCAATAATGAGATTAATTCCCAACCCTCCTGGTAAAATTGCAAATGGAGAAATTTTATTACATACCAAAAATGGTGTTGTTGATTTAGTTCAAGTAAGCGAAAAAGAAATGAGATCGTATCGAGGCAATGATATTGCTATGATTTTTCAAGAACCAATGACTTCTTTAAACCCTGTTTTTACTTGTGGAAATCAAGTTGCTGAGGCAATTATGCTACATCAAAAAGTAAGTAAAAAAGAAGCTAAAAATTTAACCATAGAATTATTTGAACAAGTAGAATTACCTCGTCCAGGAGCAATGTTTGATGCTTATCCACATCAAATATCTGGTGGACAAAAACAACGGGTTATGATTGCAATGGCAATGTCGTGTAATCCGTCAATCCTAATTGCTGATGAACCTACAACAGCCTTAGATGTTACTGTACAAAAAACAATACTTGAATTGATGCTAAAACTGCAGAAAGAACAAGATATGGGAATTGTTTTTATTACACATGATTTAGGTGTAATTGCTGAGTTAGCAGACAAGGTTGTAGTAATGTATAAGGGTAAAATTGTTGAACAAGGTAATGTTTTAGATATTTTTACCAATCCACAACATCCTTATACCAAAGGATTATTAGCATGTAGACCTCCTTTACAGAGGAGGTTAAAATGGTTGCCAACTGTTTCTGATTTTATGACAATTGATGACAATGGGCTAATGCACGAAACCAATAAATCTGTTAAAGAAGTAACCAATAGTTTGGTTATTACACCTGCTGAAACTGCAAAAAAACACAAAGCATTATACCAACAAGAACCTGTTTTAGAAATTAACAATTTAAAAACATACTTCCCGATAAATAAAGGCCTATTTGGAAAAGCCAAAGAGTACGTAAAAGCTGTTGATGATGTTAGCTTTAAAGTTTACCCTGGAGAAACCCTTGGTTTGGTTGGAGAATCTGGCTGTGGAAAGACTACACTAGGAAGAACTATTTTAAAATTAGTTGAGCCAACTGAGGGGCAAATTATTTTTAAAGGTAAAGATATTACTCATTTAAGTCAAAAAGAAATGAGAGCTTATCGCAAAGAGTTGCAAATCATTTTTCAGGATCCGTACTCTTCGTCAAATCCTCGTATTACCATTGGTGAAGCTATAATGGAACCAATGCGAATTCATAAAGTATTTAATAACGACAAAGAACGAAAAGCAAGGGTAATGGAATTACTCAAAAGAGTGAGCTTAAATGAAGAACACTTTTACAGGTATCCCCACGAATTTTCTGGAGGGCAACGACAACGAATTTGTATTGCTCGATCATTGGCTTTAAATCCCAAATTTATTATTTGTGATGAGTCTGTCTCAGCATTAGATGTTTCAGTACAAGCACAAGTTTTAAATTTATTAAACGAATTAAAAGAAGAGTTTAAATTCACTTACATCTTTATTTCTCATGATTTATCGGTAGTTAAATTTATGAGTGACAGGATGATAGTAATGCAAGATGGCAAAATTGTAGAGTTAGGTTTGGCTGATGAAATTTATGCTAATCCTAAAACAGCATACACTCGAGATTTAATTACGGCTATTCCTAAAGGAGAAGTTGAAGATATAAAAGCTTCTATAGAAAAAAAGAAAACAAGCCTTGCTTTAGTATAATATATTATGGCGAAAACAAAAGTAAAAACAACCTTTTTTTGTCAAAATTGTGGCGCTCAATACGATAAATGGGTGGGAAAATGTACGGCTTGTAATGAGTGGAATACCATTTCTGAAGAAGTAATAAGTAAACCCAGCCCAAATGATGTTAAAGCTACTTTTAACACCAACCGAACCAATAAACCTCAACAATTAGATAACGTTAAACTTTCTGAAATTCCTCGTATCAAATTACCCGGAACAGAATTAAACAGAGTATTAGGTGGAGGTTTAGTTCCTGGTTCATTAATTTTATTTGGAGGTGATCCTGGAATTGGGAAATCTACTTTAATGTTACAGATGTCATTGCGATTAAAAGGTCATAAGATTCTTTATGTAACTGGCGAAGAAAGTGAACAACAAACCAAAATGCGTGCAGACAGAATTGGCAATAAAAATCCTGATTGTTTTATATTAACTGAAACTTCTACACAGAATATATTCCACCACATTAAAGAATTACAACCTGAAATTTTAGTTATTGATTCTATACAAACATTACATACTACAAATATAGATTCTTCCCCAGGAAGTATTTCTCAGGTGCGAGAATGTACTTCTGAACTAATGCGATATGCAAAAGAGACAAATACACCCGTTTTTTTAATTGGACACATTACTAAGGATGGACACATTGCTGGTCCAAAAATCTTAGAGCACATGGTTGATGTTGTCTTACAATTTGAAGGGGACAGAAATCATATTTATCGCTTATTACGTTCCATTAAAAACAGATCTGGATCTACTAATGAGCTAGGAATTTACGAAATGCATGGAGCAGGATTGCGAGAAGTCGATAATCCTTCGGAAATTTTAATTAGCAATAAAGATGAGCAATTAAGCGGAACTGCCATTGGAGCAACGATGGAAGGTAACCGCCCTTTGTTAATTGAAATACAAGCATTAGTTAGTTCCGCGGCTTATGGGACACCTCAGCGTTCAACTACAGGTTTTGACGGAAAAAGATTAAACATGTTATTAGCTGTTTTAGAAAAACGTTGCGGATTTCGTTTAGCAACAAAAGATGTTTTTCTAAACATTGCTGGGGGATTAAAAGTAAACGATCCATCTATAGATTTAGCAGTAATTAGTGCCATTTTATCTTCCAGTGAAGACATTTATATTGGTTCTAATATTTGCTTTTCTGCCGAAGTTGGTTTATCGGGTGAAATAAGACCGATCAGCAGAATTGATCAACGTATTATGGAAGCTGAAAAGTTAGGTTTCGATAAGATATTTATTTCTAAATACAATAAAAAAGGAATGGCTGAGATAAATCATAAAATTGAAATTGTATTTGTTAGTAAAGTAGAAGAAGTTTTTAGGCACTTATTTGGATAAATTATCGTTTAATCATCTTGCTAAATTCTCTATTATTGAAACAAATAGACTTACAAAGCACCTAGAGAACAAGTCCTCTCAAAAAAATAACAGATAGTCTATATCTATAAAATGGTAATTTATGGAAAGAATATTCTTTGCCTTAGAAACATCTTCCGGAATTAAATATAGTCAAATTGCTTCTGAAAAAATAACTGTTTTTCTAACTAAGAAAAGAGAATGGTAATAATACAAGAAAACCTTTTTTCAATTATAAAAACTAATAAACTACATTTAGGAAATTAAAAGTGTAGTTATGAATTTATTGCCTAAATTTTGAACCGTTACCCCCTCGTAAAACATGGAAGTAACAATACAAATTTTGATTTACATACATGCAGGTTTTGGCGGAATCGCCTTATTGTCGGGTTTATTATCTTTAATTGCAAAAAAAGGAAAAGAAATTCATAAGAAATCTGGTTTGATTTTTTTCTATTCAATGATGCTCTCTGGAATAACAGCTATGATTGTAGCTATTTTACCAGAACACGAAAGTTCTTTTTTATTCTCAGTTGGAATTTTTAGCTTATATTTTGTCTTAACAGGCAACAGAGCTCTAAATTTTAAACAAAAAACTCCAGATTTGAGAATTGATAAATGGATTTCAAGAATTATGCTTCTAACTGGAATTTTAATGATTTCAATACCAATTATACTTACAAAAAATATAAATATTATTCTTGCTGTATTTGCTATTATTGGAATAATATTTTCTGTTAAAGATTTAACGTCATTTAAAAATCCTGAGAAACTAAGAAAAGAATGGTTAAAAATGCATTTAAGTAAAATGCTAGGAGGTTATATTTCAGCAACAACTGCATTTGTAGTTGTGAATAAATTTTTCCCGAGTTTTTATGGTTGGTTTATCCCTGGAATTATTGGTGGGCTTATAATAACATACTGGATTAGAAAGATGAATAAAAAATAGTTTACTAAGACACTCTAGTAATGCCTCTTTTCAATTAACTGACTAACCTCCAACACTTTTCTTGATTTCATTAAGTTTCATTAAAGCTTCAACAGGAGTTAAGGTGTTAATATCAATATTAATCAGTTCTTCTTTTATTTGTTCTAAAACAGGATCATCCAACTGAAAGAAACTTAATTGGATATCATCAACATCAATAGTTGATTTTACTTTTTTAGCTTTTCCATTACCAACATGAGAATTTTCCAACTGTTTTAAGACCTCATTGGCTCTGTTAATCATTTTGTTTGGCATTCCAGCCATCCTAGCAACGTGTATTCCAAAACTATGATTACTGCCACCCTGCACTAATTTTCGTAAAAAAATAATTTTGTTTTTGATTTCCTTAACAGAAACATTAAAATTCTTAATTCGCTTAAAGCTATTAGTCATATCATTTAATTCATGATAATGCGTTGCAAACAATGTTTTAGCTCTTAATTTTGGTTGTTCATGTAAATATTCTGCAATACTCCAAGCAATAGAGATACCATCATAAGTACTTGTTCCTCTTCCAATTTCATCTAATAATATTAAACTCCTATCTGATAAATTATTTAAGATACTTGCTGTTTCGTTCATCTCTACCATAAAGGTCGATTCTCCTTGCGAAATATTATCTGAAGCTCCTACTCTAGTAAATATTTTATCTACAATACCTATTTTAGCACTTTTAGCAGGAACAAAACTTCCTATTTGAGCCATCAAAGTAATTAAGGCAGTTTGCCGTAACAAAGCCGATTTACCGCTCATATTCGGACCTGTAATCATTATAATTTGCTGCGTACTATCATCCAAATAAACATCGTTGGCGATATACTCCTCTCCTATTGGTAATTGTTGTTCAATTACAGGATGCCTTCCATCTTTGATGTCAATTATTTTAGTATCATTAATTTCTGGACGAGTATAATAATACCTATTTGCCAGCGCTGCAAACGATAATAAACAATCTAACTGGGCAATTAAAGCCGCATTTAACTGTATCGGAATAATATAATCAACCAATTCTAGCACCAAATCATTAAACAACTGTGTCTCTAATTGTAAAATTTTTTCGTCAGCCCCTAAAATTTTAGATTCATATTCTTTTAGTTCTTCAGTAATGTAACGTTCTGCCTGTGTTAATGTTTGTTTCCTATGCCAAGATTCTGGCACTTTATCTTTATGCGTATTTCTTACTTCAATATAATAACCAAAAACATTGTTGAACCCTATTTTCAAACTCGAAATACCCGTATTTTCTATTTCTCTTTTTTGTATCTCTACCAGTGCTTCTTTACCCGAGTTTAAGATTTTTCGCAATTCATCTAACTCTTTAGAAACGCCATCTTTTATCACATTTCCTTTCTGCACAGCAACTGGCGGCTCATCATTAATAGTGTGTTCAATTTTATTTCTAATAATTTCACACGGATTTAAGCGTTCTCCAATTTTGCTTAATGCTTCGTTTTTTGAAGTTGCACAAAGTTGTTTAATTGGCTCAATTACCGTTAACGCTCTTTTTAGCTGTACCACTTCTCGTGGATTAATTCGAGCAGTAGCTACTTTAGAAATTAATCGTTCTAAATCTCCTATTTCTTTAATATTAGAAACTAATTTTAACGAAAGTTCTTCATTATTTACAAACTCGTTTACTGCATTTAACCTATCGTTTATTGGCTGAATATCTTTTAACGGTAATGCTACCCATCTTTTTAGTAATCTGGCTCCCATTGGAGAAATGGTATGATCGAGCACATCAATTAATGTTTTAGCATTTTCATTAGGCGAATAAATTAATTCTAGGTTACGAATCGTAAATCTATCTAACCAAACATATTTATCTTCTTCTATTCGAGAAATTACGGTAATGTGTTTTGTTTTATTATGCTGGGTATCTGATAAATAATGTAATGCTGCACCTGCCGCACAAACAGCATAACTTAAATCATCAATTCCAAAACCTTTTAAACTACTTGTTTCAAATTGTTTTTGAAGGATTTCAGTTCCAAAATCTTGCGTAAAAGCCCAATCTTCTAAACAAAAGGTATAAAATTGATTACCAAAATTTTCGATGAATTTTTTTTGTTTATTCCGTTGAAACAAGACTTCTGTTGGCTTAAAACTATGTAATAATTTATCAACATATTCAATACTTCCTTCTCCAACTAAAAATTCACCAGTAGAAACATCTAAGAAAGCAACACCACATTTTTTTTTATCAAAATGTACTGCTGCTAAAAAATTATTCGACTTATGATCTAATATCTGATCGTTTAACGTTACTCCTGGTGTTACTAATTCCGTTACACCTCTTTTTACAATTTTCTTCTCTTTACTTGGAGCTTCCAACTGATCGCATATTGCAACCCGTAAACCAGAACGAACCAATTTAGGTAAATAGGTATTTAAAGAATGGTGTGGAAATCCTGCCAATTCTAATTTAGAACCACCATTATTTCGGGCAGTTAAAGTAATCCCCAAAACATTGGCACATTTAATGGCATCTTTCCCAAAAGTTTCGTAAAAATCTCCAATTCTAAACAACAGCATTGCATCAGGGTATTTCGCCTTAATTGCATTGTATTGTTTCATTAAAGGGGTTTCTTTGTCTTTTGTTTTTGCCAAGTGCTAAATGATTATTGTTTATTAAATATTAATTATGATACTACAACACAAACTTAATTTAACGAGAAATTTTAATCCCTAAAATAAGCACTTAGTTATAAACAGAAATAGCAAAGTTATTAATAGCATATTCACCTCAAATACAGGAATAATAGAACATTTTTCTTTGTAATTTTGATTTTTTAAATATTCAATAAAAACAATCCCCCCAATGCATCGAAAATTAAAAAACGAAGAACTAAACCGTATTTCTATTGATGAGTTTAAATCAACTACTAAAACACCTATTATCATTGTTTTAGACAACATTAGAAGCTTAAACAACATAGGTTCTGTTTTTAGAACTGCTGATGCCTTTCTAATAGAAGCAGTTTATTTATGTGGTATAACAGCTACTCCTCCACATAGAGAAATTCAAAAAACAGCTTTAGGGTCTACAGAAACGGTTGCTTGGAAACATTTTGAATCAACCATAGAGGCAATTACTGAATTAAAAAATACCGGATATAAAATTGCTTCAATTGAACAAACAGAAAACAGCACTATGCTTGATGAGTTTAGCATTGGCCCAAACGAAAAGTTAGCTGTATTTTTCGGAAATGAAGTAAAGGGTGTTGAACAAGAAGTAATTGATTTAAGCGATGTTATTATTGAAATTCCACAATATGGAACTAAACATTCATTAAATATCTCGGTAAGTTGTGGAGTTGTTATTTGGGATTTGTTTCAAAAAATGAAGTTACACCTTTCAAAATAGATTCTTCACTTCAATTTATAACGACAGCAAGTTGTCGACAAATTGTCATTCTGAATGACAGTTATTTATTCCAAATACTGCTTAATATCTTCTACATCAAACAAATCTCCAAACCATTTCTTTTTAATTACACCATCTTCAATATAAACGATAGCAGGTAATCTACCTCCAGAATATTTGAAAAATTCATCTCCCATTATCCATATTACAGGGAATTCAGAATCTGATTTATCTAAAAAATCATTTAAACTAGCATCTGTTTTAGCTCCAACTACATAATAAAGATTATTTACATCTTGTTCTTTTCCAATAGAACCAAATATTCTTGAAGCATTTAAACAATGAGAACAAGCATTACTGAAAAATGCCACCATTTTATTTCCTTTAGAAAAATCTATTTGTTCATTTGTTTTATATTGAGTTGGTAACCCTGAGAAATCTATTTTTTCATTCACTTCTATTCCTTGCAAATTATGTAATCCTACACGATTTAATAAAAAAGTAGATGTAAAAGCTATTCCTAAAAATAAAATAGGTAGCCAACGTAAACTACTAGAATAGTATCTTCTTTTAACAAAAAGCAACATCACTATTAAAAGTACATTCTTAATTATCGATTCTATCGGATTTAGTACTAAAAAGCTTCCAAAGCAACCGCAATCAACATCATTTCCTTGTGTAATTAAAAGAAATACTAAATAGAACGTAAAAAAGATAAGCGAGCCCTGAGCTAAATTGTAAATAACATTTTTTAGCCAAACATTAAATACAATCGATAACCCTAAAAATATTTCAAAAACAATAATAAATCGTGCAATAAATGGAGCAAACAACCAATTAGAAACGCCTAAATCTACAAAAATAAGCTCAAACGGTTCTATTGGGTACAGTTTTGCGAAACCTGACAGGAGAAAGACTAATCCTACTACAATTCTAATAATGTGATTCATAAATAAAAACTCCAACAAAAAAGCAACTCAAAGGTAGCTTTTAATATTGTTCAAAATGAATATTAAACCATTTTACAACCAGGTGATGCATCACACAAAGCTTCAAAAGCATCTTTATCAATACCAAAATTTTTTGCTTCATCAGCAGTAGATGTAACAGCAACCCCGTTTACAATACATTCACAATCAGTTTTTTTACTACAAGATGTAAATACTAACATACCCACAACTCCTACAAATAATAATACTTTTTTCATAATAAATTTATTTCAACAAAAAAAGCTACCCAAAGGTAGCTTTTCAATTCTTTTAAGTCAGGGTTTTAAACCATTTTACATCCATCACCACCTGTAAGATCTTCATCTGCTTCATTACAAGCATCTCTTACAGATTGCGTTACTCCATCAGGCCTATCATCCTCATTAAAAGTAGTCGTTACCACACCTATAGTGCACTCACAATCACTTTTGCTACAAGATGTAAATGCTAAACCACATACAATCACTGCAAATAATAATACTTTTTTCATAATAAATTTATTTAGTTAATTAATCTTAATTCAAATGCAAGATAACATATTTTTTTAAATCAAAAATAACCCTTTGAAAACATAGAAAATATCGTATATAGAAATATAAATTAACTCAATGAACAACTAGAATCTCTCAACTTTGCTAAGTTACATGCTTCGTTCAAGGTCACTCCAGAATCTTTTGCATCATCTTCAGTTATTGTTAGCCCATCATCACATGCACACTCATCACCAGATGCGCAAGAAGTAAAAGCTACAGAAACTGTTAAAAATAAAGCAATAT
>JAESTF010000013.1 GCA_016763795.1 Flavobacteriales bacterium | reverse complement strand
TGTTACTGATGTTGTTGGAAATAGGGTTGCTCAAATAAGTAATGAAGTGCTAAGTGTTGGAGACAATTCTTTTAACTGGAAAGCAACAGACATTGCTAATGGAGTTTATTTATTAAACATTAAAACAGATAACTCTTTACAAGTTAAAAAATTGATTTTGAATAAATAGTATTTTATTAAATTAATAAAACAGTTATAGATTTTAAAGCGTCCGCTCATGTGGGCGCTTTTTTATTCCTACTTTAGTCATCAACATGACAAGACATAAAAAAAATAAAAAATCGAGAAAATCAGGATCATTTAAACACGATTTACTACAACAGATAATAACTGTTTTCGATAAAAACCCTACAAAATCTTTTAACTATAAGCAGCTAAGTAGCGCTTTTGGGTTTAAAGATATGACCAACAAAAAATTAATTAGCATTATTCTTCTCGAACTCGTTGAACAAGGAAAACTCCGAGAAACACAACTCGGGAAATTTAGTTTAAATGAATCTGATAGCTTTATTGAAGGGAAGGTCGAAATGACTTCTCGTGGTGCAGCATATATTGTTGTTGAAGGGTCTGATGATGATATTTATATTAACTCTCGTAATACCAATACAGCCCTTAATGGTGATACTGTAAAAGTAAACGTATTTCAAAGTAGGCACGGTAGAAAAACAGAAGGTGAAATAGTTGAAGTGATTGAAAGAAAACAAACAGAATTTGTTGGAGTGATTGAAAAATCAACAAACTTCTCTTTTGTTATTACGGATAATGCAAGAATGCCTGTAGATATTTTTATATCTAACGATAAATTAAAAAATGCAAATGATGGAGATAAGGTAATTGCAAAAATTACCGAATGGCCTTTAGATAAAAAGAATCCTTTTGGTAAAATAATACAAGTTTTAGGGAAACCTGGCGAGAACGAAACTGAAATGCATGCTATCTTAGCAGAATATGGTTTGCCTTATGAGTTTCCTCCTAAAGTAGAAAAGTCAGCCAACGATTTAGACCTAGAAATTACACCACAAGAAATAAAAAAGAGAAGAGATTTTAGAACTACGACTACTTTTACTATTGATCCAAAAGATGCCAAAGATTTTGATGATGCAATCTCTCTCAAAAAATTAAAAAATGGGAACTGGGAAATAGGGATTCATATTGCAGATGTCTCACATTATATACAGCCTGGTTCTGTGTTGGATAATGAAGCTTTTAAAAGAGCTACATCTGTTTATTTGGTAGATAGAGTTGTGCCAATGTTACCCGAAGTTTTATCAAACCAAGCATGCTCATTAAGACCACAAGAAACTAAGCTTTGTTTTGCTGCTGTTTTTGAAATAGATGAAAAAGCCAATGTACTTAATGAATGGTTTGGCCGAACAGTTATTTTTTCTGATAGGAGGTTTACTTATGAAGAGGCGCAAGAACGGATAGAAACGAAAGAGGGGGATTTAGTTGAAGAAATATTACAGCTCGATAAGCTCGCTAAATTGCTTCGCAACGAACGGTTTAAAAAAGGTTCTATAGCCTTTGATAGAATAGAGGTGAAATTTAATTTAGATGAAAAAGGAAAGCCTTTAGGTGTTTTCTTTAAAGAAAGTAAAGATGCAAATAAGTTAATTGAAGAGTTTATGCTCTTGGCAAACAAACGGGTTGCCGAATTTATTGGAAAAGTTCCAAAAGGGAAACAGATAAAAACTTTTGTGTACCGAATACATGATGAACCCAACCAAGAAAAACTATTATCGCTATCTAATTTTGTAAAAAAGTTTGGTTATGATTTAAAAGTAAATGAAGGGGAAGTAGCTCATTCAATTAATAGTTTACTTCATAAAGTAAAAGGCACTAATGAGGAAGATATGATTGAGCAGTTAACCATTAGGACAATGGCTAAAGCGGTTTATTCTACCAACAACATAGGGCATTACGGGTTGTCTTTTAAACACTATTCTCATTTTACCTCTCCTATTAGAAGATATCCAGATGTAATTGTACACCGTTTATTACAGCATTATTTAGATGGAGGTTCGTCTGTTAACCAACAAGAAGTTGAAGACCAATGTAAACATTCTTCTAAGATGGAAATTGCTGCAACTGAAGCTGAAAGAACTTCTATTAAATATAAACAAGTAGAATTTTTAGAAGATAAAATTGGGGAAGAGTTTGAGGGCGTAATTTCTGGAGTAAGTGAATGGGGGTTATATGTTCAAATTATTGACAATATGTGTGAAGGAATGGTTCGGTTAAGTGATATTGAAGGCGATTATTACACTTTTGACGCTCCAAACTATTGCGCTGTAGGTAAAAATACTGGACAAGAATACCGTATGGGCGACCAAGTGAAAATAAAAGTAAGAAGAGCCGATTTAGTTAAAAAGCAATTAGACTTTGAACTTGTTTAATTTTTTACAAACTTTTTAATAATAGTTGTCTTTGTTCCTATTAGCTTTATAAAATAGATGCCCCTTGGCAGTTCAGAAACATTAATTGTATTTGTTGTTGGACTAATTGTTTTTAGATGTTTTCCTGCAATATTAATAATTGTTATTTCTTCACCGTTTAAATTATCAATAGTTAATAATCCGTTTGTAGGGTTGGGATGTATTGTTACTTCATTATTTATCAATTCTACGACTTCAATTTTAGAGTAAGAAAGTTGCCCATCAAAATCAACTTGTTTTAAACGATAATAAGAAATCCCTGTTAATGGAGTATTATCTATAGATTGATAATAAATAATATTGTTAGAATTTCCCGCGCCATCAATTTTTGCAAAAAAGGTAAAATCAATTCCATTTTCAGAACGTTGTAGCTCAAAATAATTGTTATTTATTTCGGTACTTGTTGCCCATTCTAATAAAACCGTATTATAATTTTCTTTGGCTGTAAAATTAAGTAATACAATAGGTAAAGTAAGACCGCAATTATCTGAAGAATTAATATCTGGAGCATTAAATCGTTCAATAGAACTTGTTACCCCTCCGCCTGTTTCTATACCGGAGGTGTTAAGTTGGTAAAAAACAGGAATAAATTCATTTCCATATTCAAAAACATAATGATAAACGAACTGGTCTGTTGGTTCACTAATAGATCCTCCAGCTAAATCGCAACTAATATATTCTACTGCATAATATTTCCAACCCGGACCTATATAATTATTGTCTTTAGACATTACAGAACTCCTATTTCCTATAGAAGGATCGGAAAAACTTACCACTGGAAATGCAAAATTTATTTCTTGTTCACTTAACACGCAAAATACTACTCGCTCAGCTTCCCCACTACCAAAAACTTGTGTAATAGTGTCCCCATCATTGGCTTCTGTTGCCCATAATGGAGGAATATTAATCGCATTATCCAGTTCTAATTCAACCCCTTTTTCTGCATTGTTATTTCCGGTTGTTCCTATATCTTGACCATAACCCGTTGCCACAGGCTCATTCCAAAATGAAATGCCACAAGGAATCATAGTAGAATATCCATCTGCATCTGCACGGAAAGTGAAATCATCTACCCAAGCAAATGGAGCTCCAGAAAAACCTCCTTCAAATATCACTCTGAATTTAAAATCACTAGTAAAGTATGCTGAATTAACGTTTGGAGAAGAATTGTAATAGTAATTGCCCGGACTTGTGGTGCTCTTATAAGCGGTAAAACAGAAATAATTAAATGGCAATGCAGGGGAAATCTTATTTTCATCTACAGAAGTTCCTTGAGTAATGTCTTTAACCGTTATCCAAGTTGTGCCATTCCAAATTTGCAAACGTAGATGGTCACTAAAATTACTCCAAGTATCTCCACCTCCAGTTCCAGAAGAGGAAGATTTTGCATAGAAGCTTATTTTTAATGATTCTTGCCCGCTCATATCTATTGTTGGAGATTCGATGTATTCATCACGGTCTAATTTTACATAATAGATATTAGCCATATTATTTGCAAAAGCTTCTGTTTCATTAGAATTACCATTCCAACCTGCAGAAGGAACAAGGGTTAATGTTGATCCATTTCCTAAAGTCCAAGTTCCACACCCTGTACAAGCTTCATCTCCATCAGTTCCAGGATAATCTAAATCTAAATCATTATCATTAAAATTATCAGCCCATTTAAAGTCTCCAGAGCTTCCTCCTCCTCCACAAACATTTATTTCATCCAAATAAAAAGTAGCAGATGAAGTATTTGAACGAAATCGAATATAAATAGTTTGTCCAGCATAAGCATTTAAATTAATGGTTTGAGGGGAACAGACCCCTGAGGTGTTTGTTAAAATTGTGCTTCCTGCTAAGGATGTTCCGCAAGAAGCTCCTGTTCTAATTTCTATGGTAGGGAAACTAAATGTATTGCTAAATGAATAATCAAACGTTAAAACATAACCTGTTGATGGTATTGTTAATGCCATAGACGTAATATAAGAACCAAATCCACTTAATAAATAACCACGCTCACTTGTTGATGCACAAGGAGCTCCAGAAGTATTAAACCCGCTAGCTGTTCCTCCTCTACAGGTACTTGGCCAATTGGTAGCATTAATACTTTGAAAAGTTGTGCCAAAATCATCGCTCAACAAACAGCCACCTCCACTGCCTCCAGAACCAACATCCACAATAACATCATCAAAATAAAATGTTGTTCCTGAGGTCTTAGAAATAAAGCGAATATAAATAGTTTGACCTGCATAAGCATTTAAACTAATAGTTTGAGATGTGCAGATTCCGCCTGTATTCGTTAATGTTGTTGATGAAGCTAATGTTGCTCCACAAGAAGCACCTGTTCTAATTTCTACAATTGGGAGACTAAATGTCTGATTAAAAGCATAGTCGAATGTTAATTCATAACCCGTTGCCGGGATAGCAATAGCTTGTGTGGTAATGTATTTTGAAAAACCTGAAAGAGGGTATTCATAATCTCCAACAGCAGCACAACCTCCTGTTGAAGTATTAAATGATGTAGGTGTTCCCCCTCGACAAGCGGTTGGCCATTTAATTGTACTTATGCTACCAAAAGCAGTTCCAAAATCATCTTGAAACAGTTGCGCATTCGCCAAAAAAGAACTTAAAATAAGGGTAATGGTAAACCAATATTTTGGGAAATTGAACATTTTCAAATTTAACAAATAATAAATTATCTAATTATAGTAACTCGTCCAATATATTTATGATCTTCTTCTAATATATCTTCAGTAAAAATTTTGTAAACATAAACACCTAATTCGACAAACTTACCTTTGTAAGTCCCATCCCAACCCTCATCTAAACTATTTGTTTCAAATAATTTTTCTCCCCAACGATCGAAAATAATCATCTTAAATTTAGTAATTCCCATTCCTTTTGGAAAGAAAGTATTATTCTTAGAGTCTCCATTAGGTCTAAATGCATTTGGTATAAATAAAACATACTCTCCTTTAACCCAGACTTCTCGTTGAGTTGTATCTCTACAACCAAAATTACTAATCACAATTTGTGTTACAGTAAAATATCCTGTATCTTGATATTCATAAATTGGATTACTCATTGTAGCTGTTCCTAT
>JAESTF010000090.1 GCA_016763795.1 Flavobacteriales bacterium | reverse complement strand
TTTCCCGTAACTTCGACTAAGTCTTTATGACGATTTCCACGTCTGAAAGCGAGCTTTCCACGGTGTCAACCGCCAAGACTTAGACCAAAGAAAGTTCTCACTTTCTTTTCATTATTCTTTCGCCCTAACTAACCCTTAAAATTAGCCTTATACCCTGAAAAATAAGCGGTTGTAATAGCTAGTGAAGAGGTGGGATTACACCCAACAACTGGCTATAGCACACTAGTGTGTAACACAGTTGTTTAAATCCTTGTAAACATAGTGTGTTTGAGTTACACATTTATGATGGACAAATTATTAATTAAATATCGTTTTCAAGGTTATCCTTATGTCGTAGCCGATGGGAAAGGCGAGTTTTTTCAACTACCTCATGTAGTTAATAAATATAGTAGATCATTTAGGAAGTTGAACCTTATATTGAATAATGGTATTACTGAAGGTTATCGTATCAACCGTAAATTTATATCACTTAATCAATTAAGAAGATTGGCTTATATTTCTAATGAAATTGTTGCTACTAAAATAGATTTATCCATCGTTCCGTTTTGATAGTTCTGTAGTATTAATATAGTCTAATAAAGATGGCTCATAAGTTTTTTTATGTTAGCCAAGCGTGGTTTTAAGCGTTATATTTTCTAGAAATTGACTTAATTACTTGTAAAATTACCCTATATCGATCTTGTTCAATAAAATCGATATTGGTCTGTTGGGAACTTCTTTTCATAATACTCTATTGCTTCAGTAATGTAGATTTTCTCTTTTTCGGTTAGGTACGTTTCGTTAAAAAGTAGAACACATTTTATTTAGTTACCAGAAAATTTATTTAGTTCCAATTGTTGATACTGTTGTGCTTTTTCTTCTTGACCAGTTTGGTTTAAATAGCGTATTATTTTTTGATAAAGAACTTGATAGTTAGGGTTCAATTGTATTGCTTTTTCCATCCAATAAATAGCATCAGATTGATTGCCAGAAGCAAACAATAAATCACTCATGTATTCATAATATTCATAATAATCTGGTTGATAAGTAATACCTTCTTTAATTATTTGAACGGCTTTTTCTTGTTCATTAACTTTTAAATAACAAATAGAAAGGTAATAATAAACTCTAGTATTAGCCCAACCATTTTTTTTACTTTGCTTAAAGTAGTCAGTAGCTAATTGAAATTCGTTTTGAGAAAAATGATAACGGCCTAACTCGAAAAAAGGGAGTCCATTTGTTGGGAAATCTTTAGCAGCTTGTTTAAATACATAATAGCCTTTTTCTACTCTATTAAATTCCATGTATGCTGCCCCTAGATCCATTCTAATTCTTACAGATTGAGGGTAAATATCAATACTTTTTTTGTAATGTGTTAAGATTTTTTCTTGAAGCTTTGGTTGTTGAATAGGAGAGGTATTGTAGTATTGATCATGTAAATTTATTGCATAATTATAATTGGCTCTTGCGCAGTTTTCAAGTGCTACAATATCCGTTTTAAACAAGGTTGTGTTATCTTTCCAAGCTTTATTTCGAACAATAGATTTCCCTGAAAAAAACACAGCTACACATACTAAGGTAATCAGTAATTTTAAATTTATTTGTTTTAATTTATTTAACTCAGCTAAGAAATTAAATTTAAAAATACGACTCATCAGATCTACTAGAACTATTGACAAGCCAATTGATGGAATAAACATAAAACGCTCTGCCATGTAATCTGGTCCTACTTTTAAAACGTGTAAATAAATAAAAATGGTGATAAAATAGAATAACATTCCAAAGTGAAATGGAGTTTTCTTTTTTATAGTTTTAACCATATAAGTTAATAAACCCAAATGAAAAACGATAGCGAATATAGCCACTAGATCGCTAAAAGATACCACATCAACATACGCAGTTCCATAATCGTGAACCAAATTAATAGGAAACAAAAACAACTTAAAATAATACACTGAAATATAAAAACTATTGACCAATACTACTCCAAAATCATAATTAAACAGCATGTTACCTGCCATATCCTGCCCTCCATAAATACCTTTTGCAAGAGAATCTATAGATGTATCAAAAAAAACACCTTCTGAATAAGACCAGTATCGAATCATTAAAATAGCAAAAACAATAACAGCTACCGGCATAGACTTCAGTAGTAACTGCTTAAACGAGACATCAAGAAGAAACCAAATGAGCAAAACCAATACTCCAACTAATGTTGCTGCATTTTCTTTACATAAAAAAGCTAAAACCACAAACAACATCGTAAAAGCCAGGTTAATATATTTTTTGGTCTCTTTTTTTAGATAGTTAATAAAACTATTAATGGCTAACAAACCAAACAACAATGCTAGTATCTCATCTCTACTTTTTATATTGGCAACCACCTCTACATGCAATGGATGTACTACGAAAATGAGGGTAACAAAAAATGCAAAGTACTTACCTTTGCCAGGAAATATTTTTTGGATAGAGTAAAAAAGCAATACACATAACAACGCAAAAAGTAGTACATTATTAAAATGTGAAACCTGAGGGTTTAAACCAAAAAAACCAACTTCAATAGCATACGTAGCAAGTGTTATTGGCCTATATCCATATCTATGTTGAGTTTCTTCAGATTTAAAATTATAAATTAACTCAGGTATTCCTTCAAAGCCTTTTTGAACTCTGTCATTTGTTGTAATAACAATTGCATCATCCCAAGCATAATCGTGCGAAATAGTATTTGCATAGATTCCAAAAGCCAGAATAAATAGGAAGTAGTGTAATTTATATTTTAGTAAGTGATTCTTCAAAGAGTTTAATATTTTGAGTAAAAGAAGGTGTCGTTTTTTTCATCATACCTCAACACATCTGGAAAATAATTCATTAAAACATAATACCAATGAGATATGCCTATTACAATCATTACCTTTCTTATAAAGAAGCCTAACCAACCTTTAATGCCCACAATAGGGGGGGATAGATACGTATATTTTAATAAAAGGTCTTTCTTCTCTTTAATAGGCAATAAATTATTACCACTCTTAAGCTGTCCTAATCTACTAACAATCACTATTTGCTGGTAATTAGCAATGCAGTCAAAAAATAAAGCAGTTAAAGATTGAACTGTAACATTTTTTCTTTGATCAAAGACAATCGACTTAAAAAAATTAAGTTCCAATGTCTTGTTTAGTTCATTTCTCTTTAAAGATTCATTTACTGTTAAAGAGCTCACTCTGTATTTTTTGACATTATTTTCTTGATTTACACCAGATTCATCAACTCCAACAATCCAACTGATTTGTTTATAGCTCGAAAAAACATTAACTACATTATTAAAACAGTCAGGAGCTAAAACTGTCCCGCTAGCAATCCACACTAATAGTTGACTAGAAGCATTCTTAAATCCATATTGAATTCTAGCTGCAATATTTTCATTCCTACTTACATTAATATATTTTATGTTAAATCTGAAGAGACTCAACAAGCTTGCTATTAATTTGTAAGTACCTTCATCAGCAATTAATAGACACTCTGTATATTCATAGTTTTGATCTGCAATAGATTGTAATGTAATTTTAAGCTCATCAATATCAGCTGATAAAATTGGGATAATGACTGAAATACTATACTCTCTTTTTTTATAATAGGCGTCCAAGTGATTTGTCACCGGAAGCTCTACATCCTCAAATGTATTATTTTCAACTTTATACATTCCTATTTCTTCACCAGATTGATTCATTGAAATGTTTAACTCGAGCGGAGCTAGGTCGTTTCCAAATTGAAGCACTGCATCTTCACTTACCCTTGAGGTTAAAACAAACTCAGTAGCCTGTCTATCAATTTCCTTTACCCCATATAGATCCACCACATAATTATATTCCGAAAGTATAGGGTTAAATTGATTAAAGCATTTTGGTAATAGCTCATACCATGAATCATAAACCGCTAATGATCTATCAAACTTCTGAAAAGTATAATCCATAGGCTTTTGCTGAACCGAAACTTGAAACATTCCTTTTGTAGAGGCGTGCGTTCCTGCATCTTCAAAATTAGTTGAAAGTGATAACCGTGGAAAAACAAAATATTTATTGGTTGCTATAAGATAATGAATAAAATGTTTTTTCCAAGAGTACTCTCCCCAATTCTTTAGATAGGAAGGTACGATTCTCTCATCTAATTGAGGATTATCTTTGAACCATTCTTTAAACCCCAGCCATTGCTTTTGTGTCCAAATTTGACCCCAAGAGGAAGCTACTTGAACAAAGTAAACATCACTCCCATCATCAACTGCCTTAAAAGGATAAAAACTACTTTCTGACACCTGATAATTGTACAATGATATGCCTCCTAGTTGTTCTTCATCTGCATAAAAGTCTAAGCTTTTTAATGCATAATTATAAAACTCTGGAGATACAAGCAAGTCATCTTCTAATACAATTATCGCTTTATATTTGCTGGTTAACTCTCCGCAGGCTAACACATGTTGTTTTAACCCTAAACACTTTTCTTGAACCACTATTTTTTTCTCTCCATTCTCCCACTTAAAGGTTTTAGCAATAGCTAAAACCTCCTCGTTATCACTTTTATCTATACTAATATGGAGAACAACATTTTTAGGAAAATTTGCTCGACCAATAGAATTTAATAACCTAATTAAAGATTTAGGCCGATTGTAAGCAATAATGACTATTGCAGGATTAAGCATCTTGTACTACTTTATAAATAAACATATCAGGGTATTGTTTTTCAAGTAATTCGACAACCTCTATACTTTCTTTAATTAATACACTTCTTCCAGCTTCAACTAATCTTACTGCTAATGCTAATTGTTGTGCTTCTTCAATAATAATAGTTCCTTTTTTATACGTAACGGAATCAAACAAAATGGTTTCGTTAGGTTGATATTGGTTAAGATATTGGTTAAATTGAAAAGTTAAATGCTCTTGATTTACTGCATCAGTAGCCTCACTTAACAACATTGTCAAATTATTATCTCTTCCATACCTCCCAAAAGCTCTATTATCTCTAGGGAAACAAGGTCCACCATAACCAAACCCATACTTCAAGTATGCATGTCCAATCCGTTTATCTGCTCCTATAGCATTTAATATTTTACCAGGCTCAGCTCCTACCTTTATAGCCAAATCGCCCACAGCATTGGCAAAAGATATTTTTGTAGTTAAAAAGCAATTTGTTGCCAACTTAGTAATTTCTGCACTTACTCTAGACATCCTACAAATTTGAGGAGTATTATCACATAAATTAGCATATACCTTTTCTATTAACTCAGCCGCTATACCAGAGTCCTCTCCAATTAGCACTTGATCTGGGGAGACTTGATCTTTAAGGATACTACCTTGAGCAATAAATTCAGGATTATATGATACGGTATAATTATAAGGTTTTAGCTTTTCAGCTAATGTATCGCAATAACCAGGCATTGTAGTACAATTAATTACTAAGTGTTTTTCTTCTATTGATTTACCGTTTGCGATAATTTGGTTTGCAATAGTTTCTATTTGGGAATGATCATAACCTCCATCAGATACTGAAGGAGTATCAACTACAATAAATATTAATTTGATATCATCAATTAGTACATTATCCAATTGAGTAGAAGCAACAAAGTTTTTAGATGTAGAGAGGTACTCCACCACCCCTGGCTCACTACTAGTTAATTGTTTATTATTTACTATATCTACATATTGAGAATTGTTATCTACCCCAGTAACAGCATAGCCTTTTCTTTCTAAATTTAGTGCTAAACAAATCCCTAATTTACCTATACCTATGACACCTATCTTTTCCATCTAAAATTGCTCAATTTCATTTAATTGAATGTCATTCAACCCCCAGTTAGCTTTATTAAAATTAATGGTTCTTTTGCTTTCGACCAACTGTTTCCCAGCCTCCATTATTGTCCACCAATCTAGCATAGGCCTTGCACTAATAAAATTAATTTCTTCAATTTTACTTTCAAATTCCCAACCTCCTTTATGTTCAATATGATAGGTACAAGCCTTTCCATCAAAAACAACCTGCTTATAATTTAATGCTGCGGCAGAAAAAAGACCTACTGAATCGATATGAATTGAGTACAATTCAAATTCAGCATACCCTTGCATCGCAATCCAATCTTTTTTACTCATTAACGTAAAATCACCACAGGCATCAAAATCTAAAGATGCTACTGTCTTTTCAGTCTCACTACAGCCCATTTTTTTCACCCATGCCAAAACAATCAATAGAGGGTGATAAATTTTATATTTAAAAAAGATTCCGTTTTGATCTTTAAAAATCGGAAAACGTTTAGACTTTCCTAAACGTTTAATAATGTTCTTTTTGCAAAAAGAAAGCTGTTCTTCTACCGATTCATTTTCATCAATAGTATTTGGTACATCGCATCGATTTGCTCTATAGAAGTGTTTGTGTTGCAACTCTCTCTTAACTAAAGATGCAAACAACTCATCAGCAAACAATAAATCTACATTGGTGCATACTACAAATTCAGCTGCAGCTCTTCTTATTCCAACATTCTTAGCAATCATTTGAAACAAGGGCAGTTTCTCCGAGTTATTTAACTGGCTATGGATTACTTCAGGTACTACTACATACTTTATTTTCAAATAATCAGATTCACCTGTTTTAGGCAATACAGTATGTAACAACTCATTTTCTTTTGGCGGGTTCCATTCAACAAAAAGCAACTCACATGGTAGTTTATATTTATTACATTGATGTATAAGCCCATTAACGAAAATAGTCATTCGTTTAAGCATATCTTCACCATGATTATCGTTACGGGAAGTAACTACAAAAGAAATATATGGTGAATCTGAATTTAACATGTATATTTTATCAATTTAAGATTGCAACATCCAAACATTTATACTAATGATAGTGTAATGAAACTTACTACTGTTTTAGACTAAGCTAACAATACTTTTCTGCACTTGCCCATTAATCCAATGGTACGTTTTTTCCATACCTTGACGTAAGCTATATTTGGGCTCCCAATTCAACATCTCTTTAACAAGTGTATTGTCAGAATTTCTCCCCATTACTCCTATAGGACCTTCTATATGCTTAATACTGATTTTTTTTCTGATAGCTGCATTACCATTTCAGTCAACCCATTAATCGTTACCATTTCTTCTGAGCCTATATTTACTGGTCCACAATAATCAGACTGCATTAGTTTTCTTATTCCATCCAAACAATCATCGATATACAAAAATGAGCGCGTTTGAGTGCCATCACCCCAAACTTCAACTTCTCCGCCATCTATTGCCTTTGCCACTTTTCTACAAATAGCTGCAGGAGCTTTTTCTTTACCTAAATCCCAAGTACCTTCAGGTCCATAAACATTGTGGAATCGTGCAATTTTGGCATTTAATCCATAATTACGAATAGCCGAAAGGTACATTCTTTCACTAAATAATTTTTCCCATCCATATTCACTATCAGGATCTGCAGGGTAAACAGAATCTTCAATACATAATGGTGAGTTTGGGTTCGTTTGATTTCTCTTTGGATAAATGCAGGCAGATGAAGAATAAAATATATTTTTTATTTTTTGACTGATAGCACAATGTGAAACATTAAGGTTAATCAATGCAGAATTGTGCATTACATCATAATCATTTTCGCCAGTAAAAAGATAACCAGCTCCTCCCATATCTGCTGCTAATTGATACACCTCATCATAATCTCTTGTAATTTCTTTTATACAAAGTTCATTGTTCCTTAAATCACCAACAACAAATTCATCAGCATGAGATTCAGAAAACTCAGGAAACTTGAGATCAATACCTTTAACAAAATAGCCTTCAGACTTTAGTCGTTTGACAAGGTGTGACCCTATAAATCCTCCTGCTCCAAGTACCAGTGCTTTCATAATTATTCAATTAAGGGTAAAAATACTAATTTTAACCTTTTAGAATTATAATGTCAAAAGAAATCAAACATGCACAATAAGACTCCATATTTAAGTATTGTAATTGCCGGAAGAAACGATAATTATGGAGGTAATTTTAATCAACGTATTGAAAGATCAATCAATTGGCTTTCTTTTCACATTGAGAAGCATCAGCTTTCAACCGAATTAATTATAGTCAATTATAATCCAATTATAGGAGAAAAACCATTAAGTAAGCTTATAAACTGGCCTAAAAACAATAATTACTTAACAATCAAAATTATTACTGTTCCAGAAGATATTCATAATTCATTTGAAAATGAATCCATTAGAAAGAAAGTACCATTATATGAGTTTATTGCAAAAAACATAGGAATCAGAAGAGCTAATGGCGAATACATTTTAGCAACCAATGCTGATATCATTTTTGATCCTGAAATTATTAAAACAATAAGTCAACGCTCGCTTAATAAAAATTATTTTTATAGAGCTGATCGGTGTGACTTTAAACAACTTAATTATAAAAAGGTTACTTCAGATAAAGAAAGCCTTAAGACTTTAGAATCTATCAAAAAAAATGTTTACATCGGTTTTTTAAAAGGACATCAGTTAAAGTTTAACATCCCTTTTCTTCTGTTTTCTAAACAACTGAAAGCTTTACGCAGAATCAATAAGTTTAAGTTAAACTACAATTTATTTAAAGTAAAATACAAAAAGTGTTTGACATAACACCTTTAAGTGTAAATCATAATAATGCTGAGTTTTTTTATCATTGCAATGCAAGTGGAGATCTATTATTGATGCATAGTGAACACTGGTCAGCTTTAAAAGGCTATCCTGAACAAACATACATTTCTACTCACACAGACTCTTTAATGGTAATGAAAGCAGCATCTTATGGTCTTATAGAAAAAGTTTTTGAATCTCCTATTTACCATCAAGACCACGCAAGAAGATATACTTATAAAGCAATAGAACAAGATGCTGTTTTTTTAAAAGTGTATGCTGACTTTCAAAAAAAGGCTCAAAAAATGCTGAAAGAAAAAAAACCTTTAATAACTAACGATGTAAATTGGGGAGTAGCCAATCAGAAATTTGAAGAGTTAATAATAAGTTAACCGCTACCCTTAAGAACCATTAAATACACGATATAAATAACTTGTTTTAATTCACACACATCAAAACAGACAATCAACCAATATTGTTACTCATCAGCTCCCATAATCTCTGAGTATATGCTTCAATATTATAATCAGTTCTTATTTTTTGAATGGCTTTTTGACCCATTTCCATAGCCACCAATCTATTCTTTGCCAAAAATAGCATCCTATTAGCCATTCCTTCTACATCTTTTTCTTTTACAAGAAACCCCGTTTCACCCTCTTCAACAACATCGATGATTCCAGCATGCAATGTTGAAACCACAGGAAGTCCTGCTGCTCCACTTTCCAGAATTACTAGCGGAGTACCTTCCGAATCATTTTGATCTGTTTTTATAGAATGTTGAACAAAAGCAAGTGAATTATTATAGATATCTGCTATTTCATCTTGACTCAAGATTCCTGTAAATCGAATAGCATTTTGAATATTCAATTCTTTTGACAATTTTTTACAATCATTTAATAATTCACCTTCTCCTATCATAATCATTTTTGCCTCCGGAACTTCTTTTAAAACAATTGAAAATGCTTTAATTGTAAGGTGTGGTGCTTTCTTTTCTACAAACCTTCCACAAGCAACAAATGTTAAACTTCTCTTATTCTTAGCATCAAGTTTGAAAATATTCGTATCAATACCATAAGGTAAATAATGTAATTTAGGTTGAGGACAACCCAAACTCATTAATTGCAAACACATATCTAATGACACGCCAATTACTGCTGAAGCTTTATCAAAAAGCTCCTTATAACGATTTTCAAATGAATTTAAAATATCATTGCGATAGGCATCATATCCATGGAAATGAACAATTAAGGGGATATTTAGTTTTTTACAAATAGACATCATTTCTACACCACAAGGACCATATTCTGCTAATACAGCATCAATGTTATTTGCTAATAAATACTTTTCGATCGCTTTTTTAATTGAGTATTAAAGTCAAAAGAACTTTTATTGAAAAATTTATCCCATTTAGATAAAGTAAAACTACTTTCAAACGAAAACTCACTGACGCCTTTATCAATACTATATTTTTTAGGGAGGTAACCATCAAAAAGAAAATGAATGTTTCCAGGAAGCAAAGCAACATGGTTCTGAATAAACGTTTCAGAATACTGATTCTTATTGGTAGATATAATAGCAATATTTTTAGTAGTTCCCATTTAATTATCTCCTAAATCTAAAATAGACTAATAGTAAAAGTTGAACTACCAAAATCAATATTAAGGCCCTAAAAAAAATCAACTGAAGCTCTACTATTTCAATATTTTCAGCACTACAACATTTAACACCGATATAAACACCTAATAGAACTAAGGTGTATAAAATAAAAACTAACCCATTAGCAATAGCACCTTCTATCCATGATTCAAATTTGAATAAACGGTAAATAACACTATATTTATTATTAAGCCAATTAAAAAAAAGGTTAATTACACTCTTAAAAAGAATTGTATGAAGGATTAGTAACGAAATAGTATTAAATGTTGGGTTAGAAACCAAACCTAATAAAATCACAACAGGAATCCATAGTGTATAATAATTATCCAATAATTGATATGCCAATGATCTAAAATCGACTTTTTTTAATGTATTATTCAATTTTAGCTTAATTATTATCCAAGACCAATAGGTGATAATAATCGGCAAAAAATAAATCTGATCAAAGCTGAAATAAGAGGCAAACAATATAAATGTAAAAGCCTCTATTGGCAAAACAATATATTTTAAAAGTACACTAACCTTTTGCTTTCCGATACTAGTCACAAATGTTTTAGTACCTGAGTTGATATCATTTAAGTAATCTTTATGTTGATGAAACAAAATACCTCTAATGCCAACAAAAAATTGCCATAGTCCAAGAAAAATAATAAATGAAACAAAATTTTGATATGTTTCTTCAGTAAACAAATAAAAAGTATAAGCCGCTAAAATTGCAGGATTAACGTGAGCATATAAAGAATCAACAACAACACCTAACTCTCCTTTCTCCTTAAATCTAAATGGAGGGAAAGCGTAAATATAAAACAAAAAGAACTGTGTAAATAGTAGTAAATAACTCCATTTCCTCATCGGAAAATAAAACCAAGGTGCGATGGCTAAAGAAAGAAATAGTACAAACAAAAGAACTAAACTCACATTAGATAAATCACAAGTAACATTCTCTTTCTGAATGATTTTATCTTTATTCCTATCTCCCAAATCGTTGGTTAAGTAACCGAATCCTGCAATACCAATAATTGTACAGATTGAAGCTAATATTCCTTTTAATGCAAAATCATTATTACCACTCAACAACAACAACATGTATGGAATTGATATTAAGAATGGAACTTTAAAATTCCATGGATTACTTAATCTCAATTTTGTAGTGAAAAAGTATAAAAAATGGTGTATGGTTTTTATTTGATCGATAAATGAATTTTTTAAGTTATTTAATCTTTTTGTCAATTAATTTTTTCAAAAACATAGCATATTTTTTATGTCCTTCATTTGTAAAATGATTACCTGCCTCCAGTCCATCGTAATCATCCTCTTTTAAATTAGTGGGTATATACCACTCTAAACCTTTAAAAACCATCTTGTACTTCTCGATTAGATTTTCTTCTTCACATTCTGCTGGTGCTGGAATTCCAACAAATAAATTAGGTATTCTTTCTTTATTAGAAGTTTTTAATATCGCTTTTAAATTTCTATTCGCCAAATCATACCCATCAACAGCAATAATTCCCGGATTATCTTTCCACCATTTTTGATGAGAAATTTTATGTTCTAAGTGTAAATATATTTTTGAAAATATTACACTATAACTTATCCCCTTTTCAAAAACAGTTCTATCTTTCCCTTTTAAAGAATAATGTTTTACATAAAAATCGTATGATTCCTTATAATCTTTAAACACATAACTCTTTTTTCTTGGGAGATGGTCAGGTGCTACAGCATATATCCATTTATTATTTTTAAGTGGGTATGTTAATGGAATCCCAGGTGTTGCTTTTCGTTCAAAAAACAAGATGTCGTTTCCAATATAAAAAACTGTAACAACAAGATCAGGCTGTAGCATTCCTACATATTTTTTAGCAACTAGTTCATACTGTAAAGGATCAGTACCCGAAACACCAAAATTAAATACTACATAATCTTCTTCTCTATTTAGAATATCAGGAAATGAGTTGCTAACATTATCAGGACAACATCCTTCTACATAAGAATCACCTATAACCATTATTATTCTTTTGTTCGTATTTTCCCTGAGAGAATCAACAACCTTCTTTGTATAATTTATACTTCCTCTAAAACCTTGGTCATTAACAATAAACCCAGGCATAAAATTAGGCGCTCCTTTTATTAAATGGTTTATCCCCACCTCATCGCTATAAAATCTTGGCTCGTAAACAACCTCATCACTAATCTCAAAATCATCAATCATCACGCCTGCACTCATTCCTGCAATTCTTAAAACGATTTCAACAAAAACAAAAAGTCCAGCAAAAATTTTAAATTGGACCCCTAATTTTGTTTTATTTTTTATTTTCGGAAGCATCATTTTTTACATAGAAATAAGTACACAATTTTAATCCCAAAGGATACTCAATTCAGGAATAGTTTCTTTTGTGTTTTCATTTCTTAGACGATCCAATTGATCACTCATTTTAGTGAATTCTGGAATTAAATGAGTTTCATCTCTTGTATTCATGTAAATAATACAGTTTTTTAATTCGTTTATGAGCATATCCAATTTAACATGTCCTGTTATTTTGTTAATGTGCAACATATCCAGCTGATCTTTCCATTTTTCAAGGTGCTCTTTTTTTGGAGGTTTAGGAGGATGATTCTCTATGTATTTTAAAATCCAATCAACATGATTATTAATGATATCTTTTACCTTCTCTTTAAGGGGCGCAGGAAGTATTCGTAGATTATAATAAAGAGGATTTTTGAGTACATGAGGAATAAATTCATCAATTTCAATTAAGCCTTCTAATACCCAATTTTTATGAAATTCGCAGATATGAAAAATGTTAAGAATACTTATTGTAGGGGTAATCATAAAATCGATGTTAGGACTAATTTTTAACATGCGTTTTCGATTTTCTATAACGTTATTCCATGATAATCCTTTTCTTTGTAACATTCCTCTATCTCCAGAATCATCGATACTGGCATGAATAAATACATCATCAAATTTACTCCATATTTCTAGCAGATCTGTATTCTTAAAATGAGTTTGGCTAAAGTTTGTATTGTAGCGGAGTTTTACATTAAATTTTTTTCTTTTTACTAGCTCATTCAATAATTTAAAATGCTCCGGCATTATGATTGGTTCTCCACCAGCAAAATACAATTCTTCTAAATCATCAATAAAAACATCTAACTGATCCATTAGTTGATCAAAATCTTTAGGGCCACGATGAATCTTGGTGTCGTATGATGTAGCGTCTATTGCTTTAGCATCATCGTACCAACTAGAGCTTGAATGATGTCCACAAATTCTACATTTAAGATTACATAAATTAGAAATTCGAATGTCCCAATAAATGGGTTTCGAATTTTTAGAGTATCCATTTCTAGTTGTTTCTTTAACCCAATGGAGGTAGTTTTTTCCGTAAAGAAAATTAACAATATTTCGTTTGCTTCTTAAGCCTACTTTTTCATTCTGATAACATTGAGAACATTTGCTGTTTGGTTTGTCTGCTAAGAGTTGTTTCCTAAATGAACGAATTTCTGGGCCATTCCAAATTTCTTGAATAGGCTGCTCATTAACATCTCCTAAGGCTTGTTTTTTATCCCAAGGAGTTAGACAACAAGGAGCAACAGTGCCTTCTTGAGAAACAAATAAGTGCACCCACGGCTTAATACAAAAAGCCTTACTCTCTTCAATTGATTTAATATTTTTAATTTTTCGCCAACTGAACATAAAAAGTGCCTTATTTTTGAGCAAAGTACGTATTATTTGAATAAATTAACCAAGGTATTTTTGTAATTTCACTTTTTAAGGCAATACAAAACACACATTTTGAAATTAACACCAACAGAAATAGAATCCTATAATGAGCAACGCCATCCAACTGCTGTTGGAA
>JAESTF010000089.1 GCA_016763795.1 Flavobacteriales bacterium | reverse complement strand
TGCCATTCCAATTATTCCATTCATTGGAGTTCTAATTTCATGACTCATATTGGCCATAAACAATTCTTTTATTTGAACCAGATCTTCCGCCTTGTTTTTAGCAACCCGTAAATCTTTCTCCATCTTTTTACTATCCGAAATATCTAAATGAATCCCTATAGATCCTATCATCTTATCATTTTCATCATAAAATGGAGAGCCACTAATTAACACCCAAACTAAACTACCATTTTTATGTTTTATTTGAACTTCATAAACGCCTGAATGCCCTTTTTCTCTTTCCTGATTTTGGGCATACATTACATGCTGAAATTCTTTAGGCAACAAGGTTTCAATGGCTTTTTTTCCGATTAGATCTTTTTCATTATAACCAGTAAGCATACTAAATCCGTAGTATACCTTTATAATACGATCATCATTATCAACTTCAAGCAAGCCCAATTTCATGTTTTCAATAATGCTTCTGTACTTTTCTTCACTAATTCTTACTGACTTATTAGCTCTTTTAATTGCCGTTATATCCGATAAATAAACATTTATATATTTTTCAGATTTAATTGGTACAACATTGCAGATGAATGTTTTTTTATCAACTTTCAGTTCAATTTGATCATTGATACTATTGAGATAAATCTTCTTAAGATTTTGTAAAAAAATCTCTTTTTCAGGGATATGATTATCAAAAAAATGAATAATTCCATTTCCAGCTTTATTATTATACATTAGTACTTTTCCATTAGAAGAAAATCTTAAAACTGGGTTCGGATTCTCTTCCGGAAATCTATTGATGTTAAAAATGATTTGTTCTGTTTCTTTTTGCTCTAAAAGGTCTTTGGCAACAATTACTATTTCCTTATGATTTCCTCCTTCATAAATGATATTGATGTTTTGTCCAATCCATATTTCATCTCCAGATTTTGAGATGGTAGGAATTTCAATGTATGAAGATTTTGATTTAGTCCGTATTTGTTTGAAATAATATTTTAATAGTTTTTGATGATGATCCTTCCTCACTAATTGGATAAAATGTTTTCCTATCAATTCATCTTTAGTATAACCATAAATTTTCCCCATATAAGTATTAGTGTAAGTTATTACACCATTAGCAGGGTTAATTCTACATATTATATCTTTATGTGCTGAATTCATTAATAAAACAGTTTATATAATTTATTGCATATTCGTCTCTTTTAACATTCTGTATATAGTTGACTTTCCTATTTGAAGTGCTTTAGCAGCTTCAATTACATTATTATTATGTTTATTTAAAAAATGATTAATAATTTTTTCATTGTATTCTTTTAAGGAACTCTCTTCCATTAATAATTCAGATAAAGGATCAGATGCTGGAAAATTTATATTTTCCGATTCTATTGTATCCCCATCAGCTAAGACTATTGCCAACTCAATTACTGCTTTTAATTCACGAATATTACCAGGGTAGTTATATCCAATCAATTTGTTTTTTGTCTTTTCTGAAAGTTGTTTTTGAGAAATTCCATTTTCTTTTATGAATTCTTCCATAAAATATTTCGTCAGAATTAAAATATCTTCTCTTCTTTTTCTAAGTGGGGGTAACTCAATTGGAAGACCTAGTAAACGGTAATACAAATCTTGTCTAAAGCTACCTTTTTTAACCTCTTCTAATAAATCTCTGTGAGTGGCTACTACAACTCTACAATTCAACTTAATCTCTTCGTTACCTCCAACACGAACTACTTCTCTTTCTTGTAATACTCTTAATAATTTACTCTGCATATTAGCATCCATTTCTCCTATTTCATCTAAAAAAATAGTGCCATTACCAGCTTCTTCAAACTTTCCTTTTTTTCTAGTGTGTGCTCCAGTAAAAGCACCTCTTTCGTGTCCAAATAATTCACTTTCTATTAATTCTGCAGGTATTGCAGAAACGTTAAACGCCACAAATGGATCTTTTTTTCTCCCCGAATTGTAATGAATAGCTTTTGCTAGTACTTCTTTTCCAGTTCCAGTCTCTCCTGTTATTGAAACGGTAATATTATTTGCGATAGCCTTCTCTATTAATCCAAACACTTTTTTAATGACATCACTATTTCCTTTAATGGTTTTAGAAAAATCATACTTTTTTTGAACTTCATTTTTCAAATAATTCAACTCCTTTTTAAGGCTTGATTTTTCACGAATATGGAGAATAGTTTGCCATATTTTCTCCTTTGTTTCTCCATCCTTTACTAAATAATCATACGCCCCACTATTTAATAATTCAACTGCTGTAGAAATATCTTCTTGGCCAGAAATTATGACAACTTCCGTTTCAGGTAGCTCCTTTTTTATATATGATAACAGCTTTTTCCCATTAGTATCTGGAAGCGAATAATCTAATGTTATTACATCTGGTTTTTCATGCAACGCATTCATTAGTTTTTTCCCAGATGAAAAAGTTTTAATCTCATAATCGGGATTAAGTTCCAAATGATACTGAAGTAAATCACTATACCAAACATCATCTTCAGCAATAAATATTTTAAATCCTTTCATCGTAATATTAATTTAGAATGGTTTTAAACTATACGGTCGTTTATAACAATTTGTTTCATTTATGGAATTTTCCATTTATGAAACTTTTCACAATAAGTTTCAATTTTAGAATTGTATCCTTATAGTTGAATTCTTTCTTGATAATGAGCTAAAATATAGAAGAATTCTAAGTAAAAAAACAGTAAAAATGCCTATTCTATAATAAGTAATAATGCCTAATATAAATCTAATAAAACCATTATCAAGTAAATAGTTCATTATAAATATATCAAAAAATATATTTCCCATTTTGAGAATTACAAACCTATATGAGAATATGAAAATATTTACAATTTTATAACACACTAATAATCAAGAAGTAATACTCCTCATATTTTTTGGCACAATATTCAACTTATCTCTAATAAAATAAACTTTACGCTTATGAAACATGAAGAAAAAATATTAACTGATTATTATGGAGCTCTTTATTATATAAAAGAGAATAAAGACAATGAGTTAACCATTTTTATTGTTGATGATGATCTGTTTTATCTCCATTTATTGGAAAAAGAACTTTCCAAAAATTCAAAATTTGAAATTTTCACTTTTACAACAGGAGAACAATGTTTAAATGCATTACAGTTAAATCCAGACTTAGTAATTTTAGACTATCATTTAGATGGCAAACAATCTTATCCTAAAAATGGTGATGTAATTGCTAAGGAGATTAAAAAAAGATTACCAAAAACAGAAACAATTATTATTTCGTCTGATCATAAATTAGCTTTGGTTGGTGAACTCAATCGACCAACAATCCTTTTTAAGGATGGGTTTGTCAAGGAAAAAATTCAATCAATGTTTTTAAACATCTTAAAAAAGAGAAAAGATCAATGGTTACAAAATGCCATTTTCCCTACATTAATATTAAGCTTTTTATTAATCTGTATAATTATTTACCTTAAACTATAATGCTATGGGAGTATTAAGGAAGGACATCAAGCGAATTCTAAGAAATGAATGTTTAACAAAAAAGAAAAGATTCAATTAAAAAAATCATTAATACATACGATATTTTATCTCGTAAATCTATAGATTTTGATTACCAAGAAGAGCAATATATAATTCTAAGTAGTATTCTTAGAGTAAATAATTAATCACAATTTCGTTACAAGGTTTCTTAATTCTCCTCTTAGATTTAGTCCGAAAAAGTTTCAAGTTTTCATATTTATCTTTTATAAGATTTTTCAAAATTCTGACTTACATCATTTTTTCATTCACAATTCATATCGAAATTAGCCTGCTACAATTGAAATGAATGTACATACGTTTTAAACTTTTTATAAAGATTCTCTTTTATCATAAGCCTATCATTTGGCCTATTTTAGAAACTATACAAGGGTTAATTTATGCCTTAAAATACTTTTATTACTACAACGTTTTAAAGGGCAAAAAAGGGATGAGTATTAAAGAGGTAAACATTGAATTTAGTAGTCAGTGCAATTTAAGGTGCCAGTTTTGTTCGTTAGATCACTTAAAGCCTAAACACTTAATTACTCCAGAAATAATGGAGAAATTTTTAGTAGGTTTTATTAATGATAAAAGATATAAAAGTATAAAACGAATTAATCTTTATAATGGTGGAGAAGTTCTATTGCACCCAAAAAGGTTAGAAATGTTGGCTGTTTTAAAAAAATATAAAGATTTAGCTAAACAACAAAACAAGCATTTCCCTGAAATACATATGTTAACAAATTTAGTTTTACTAAGAGAAAAACTAGCCGAACAAATTATTGAATTAGATGTTGTTGATTTGTTAGGAATTAGTTTTGATGGAGGGAATCCAGAAACATTTGAAGAAATGCGAATCAATGCAAAATGGAACATATTTTATGAGAATGCAAAAGCGTTTGATCGAATTAGAAAAGAGAAAAAAAGTACTGTTAAAATGAGTGCTATTTCATGTATTCCTGCCAATAAAACAAGAAGTTTAGATTGGATGCACCCTCAGTTTCAAGAAATTTACAACTTGTTAGATTGGTATGAATTAAGACGTTTGCATAATTGGGCTGGAGATATTGAAGAATTTAAAGTCCCTCAGAAAAAACATAAAATTGGCTGTGCGCTATTAATGGAACAAATGGTGTTATTACCTAACGGAGATGTAACAATTTGTTGTAATGATTTGAATTCTAAAGCGGTAATTGGAAACATTCTTAAAACTAATTTTATGGATATTTATAATTGTGAGCAAAGAGTTCATTACTTAAAGCTGCACCTGCAGGGTAAAAAAGATCAGATTGCGTTATGTAAAAATTGTGAGACTTTTTAAAACCTTAAATGAGCCAATTCATTAGGTTTAATAATTGTTATTTTACTTCCTTTTACCTCAATTAGTTTTTCTTCTTTAAAATCTGTAAGTGTTCTTATAACAGTTTCTGTTGCTGTCCCTGCCATACTAGCTAATTCATTTCTGCTTATAGCTATTTCAAAATTTTCTGTATCAGATTCATTGTATTTTTCTTGCAATTGAATTAATGAATCTGCTACTCTTTTACGAACAGAATCATATGCTAAACTCAATAATTTCTCTTCTTTTTCGAGTACATTATGTGCTAACATTTTTATAAAGCTGCTAGACACATCTCTATTTTTAAAAAGTAAATCAGTAAAATCTTCCTTCGGTATTTTTAAAATTTCAGTATCATCCATTGCCTCTGCAGAATCCTTATATTCACTTCCTTCCAATATTGATAAGTATCCTATAAAATCTCCTGGACCATATAAGTCAACACTGTATTCTTTCCCATCATCATTTATTTTATACGTTCTCACCTTTCCTGAACTAACAAAATAAGTAGCCCCAGCATAATCACCTTCATAAAAGATAATTTCTTTTTTATGATAAACTCTTACCTTTCTATTTTCCGATAATTGATTAAATTGATCCAACCCTTTTGCTTTCCCTATAAAACTAGTTACACCCTGTAAATTTTGTTCGTATCCAAGCTTAAATAATTCACTTTTCTCTAACCTACTCTCAATTACGGTCAGTAATTCCATTTCCTCAAAAGGCTTAGTTACATAATCATCTGCACCTAAATTCATTCCCTTTCTACGTTCACTTTTTTCTGCTTTTGCTGTTAAAAATACAAATGGAATAGCACAAGTATTTGGATCTTTACTTAAAATATATAACACCCCATAACCGTCCATTTCTGGCATCATAATATCACAAATAATTAAATCCGGGAGGTTTTCTTTTGCCATAGAAACTCCTTCTTTACCATTTTCTGCTGTTATCACAGTATAATTTGCCAACTCCATAATTTCAGCAGTATTCTCTCTCATTTCGAAATTATCTTCTATCAATAGAATGGTTTTACTCATAATAATATATTTGAAATAGTTATTGTAAATGTTGTTCCTACGTCTTCTTTGCTTTTAAATGAAATATCACCTCCAATTAATGAAAGGTATTTTTTAACTATTGTTAAACCTAAACCTGTACCCTCAATATTTGTTGCATTTCCAGCTCTAAAAAATCGATTATTAAATATTTTCCCCTGTTCTTTTTCTGGTATCCCAATTCCCTTATCAATAATTTCGATTTGGACATCTTTATTAATTGGGTTTAATTTTAATATTATTTCTTTTCCTTTAGCAGAATATTTACTAGCATTAGATAATAAGTTAATTAAAATATTCTTAATCACATTTCGATCAGAATAAACCAGTTGAGTTTTACTAATTTCATTATGAAAAGTAATGTGCTGATCTTTTTTTAGATAATACTCCATTTCATCAGTTGCTTCAAGAACTAATTCTTCAAATAAAAATTCCGATTTCGTAAGCTGTATTTTTCCATCTTCCAACTTATCAATAGATAAAAAGTCGTTTAAAATTGAAGTTAGGTTCTTAACGGATGATTTAATTCTGTTTAAGTGTTTATCTCGTTTTTCTTGTTGCTCTTTTTCTGCATATTTTCCAGCAAGCGTGGCTGAAGACATAATGGTACTTAAGGGAGTCCTAAATTCGTGAGAAGCCATAGAAACAAACCTTGATTTTAATTCGTTAAGTTCTATTTCTTTTTCAAGGTTATCTTTAACTTTTTGTTGAGCTAATTTAGATTCTGTAATGTTTTTTTCGATTACAAGAGCTTGCTCCACATTACCATCAAGGCTTTTTAAAGGAACAGCATTTACTACATAAAAGGCACCATTTTCTTCAAATTCAAAAGAGATGCCCTCTCCGTTAAATACAAGGTCTAATTTTTCTTTAATTAATTTTCCTATTGAATTTTTAAACCTTTCCGTATAACTTTTCCCAATCAAATTCAGACTAGAAAATCCGATTCTATCTAATTCTTGTCCTTCAGTAAAAATATAATTTAAGTCTTTATCAAAAACAGAAATTATTCCTCTTGGAAAATTACGAGATATTAAATTATATAATTTCTGACTTTTTTCGAGTTCTAATGTTCTTGTGGTAATTTTTTGTTCTAGTTCTTTATTGAGTTGTTTTAATTTTTTACTTGCCTCAACTCGCTCGGTAATGTCCGTAACAATTGCTACTACTTTTAAATCATTATTAATACTACAGTAATTTAACCCAATTTCTACAGAAAATTCTGTTCCATTTTTTCGTTTAGCTAACAAATCCATATTACCACCCATTTTTCTTTTTTCGGGATGAGAAGTGTATCCTTCTCTATGTTTTTGGTGTTGATTTTTTACTGCATCCGGAACCAATATTTCTATTCGTTGCCCAATTAATTCAGATTTTTGATAACCAAATAATTGTAATAAACTTGGATTTACAATTTCAATAATTCCTCTATTGTTAGTAACCAACATTCCTTCTCCCGAATTTTCAAAAAGGTGCTTATATATTTCTTGTTCAGAATTCATTATTCAAAAATAGCTGATATAATACTAATTTGTAAATATAAAAGAGGCTACTTTTAATAAAGCTGATGAATATCATTTTTATTCCTATTAATCTAAAGTTTATTTGTGGTTTATTATGAGAAAATAATTAAGACTTGAGTAAATCTAATATATATAACCTAAAAGAATTAATAGATGCCTTAAAAAATAAAACTGTTTCATATGCTCAAGTTTTAGAAAAAATAAATTTTAAATTTAAAGAGCTAGAACATCTTTGTTTTTGGGATGAAGAAAGCTACTCAAAAATTAGCTTAGAGAAAGAGGACTGTTTTGAATTGATTCTTATTTGTTGGGAAAGAGATCAGTATTCTCAAATTCACAATCACAACAACATTGAGGCTTGGACTTATATTTTAAAAGGAGAATTAACCGAAGAAGTTTATACAGCAAATAATACTGTTATAGAAAATTCAACTATACTTTCACAAAAAAACATTTCTTGTTTAACAAAACAGAGCAATAAAATTCACCATTTAATCAACTCACACAATGGCAGGTCGGTAAGCTTACATCTTTATGTTAAAGAAATTAAAACATAGCTTCCAAATCCATCACAAACTCATCTAACACACCTTTTTTAACATGATCCATTACCACAATTTTATACCAGTTAGGGTTTTGATTATGAGTATCAGGAACTAAAGAGTATTTTTTTTCCAATTGAGCAGAAATATGTTTTGCTCTTATCGTAATAATATTTATAAAAGGATTACGATAATGTTCAATCCCCTTTTTAGTAAACTGAACAGATAATGTTTTCGTCTTATCGGCTAAGCTTCTCATTTTTACTTTTAAACCATCAGAGCCATGTATTTTTAAAATCATCCATAAGGCAACAGCGTTTGCTCCAGATCTACTGCCACAAATGGTATAATCGTTTCCTTGTACATAACTCGCTTCTTCTGTTAGTCCATAATTCATAAATCCTTTTCTGATAATAAAAACTCCCGTTCCATAAGGTGATTGAAGCATTTTATGGCCATCTAGTGTAAATGAAGTAATTCTTTCATTTTTAAAACTGTATGAATTTTCTTCGTTGGTAAAAGGGTAGATAAACCCTCCAAAGGCTCCGTCAACATGTACTTTATAATTCAATTCTAAATTTTCAAAATAATTGGTCACTCGAATAATATCATCAACCGAACCAAACATGGTGGTTGACATATTCATTACTAAATAAAATACTTTATGCCTTCTTCTTCAGCCTGTCCAATCTTCTTTTCTAAATCTTCTTGCAAAATCATTCTAGAGTTATCATCCACCTCTAAAACAATAGACTTTATGTTTAAAATGTTAGCTCCTTTAGGCATTGAGTAATGGCTGTCTTGGGAATAAACAACTACAATTTCCTCAGTTTTTGCACCCAACTCTTTCATAAAATAATTACGATAAATCCAAATTGCCTGAATGTTCGCTTCTGTTCCTCCAGGAGCAACATAACCATCTTGTTTATCTTTTTCTCCTCCTAATATCTCCTCTGCACACAAGTCAATTAAGTCTTTTTCTATTTTTTGAGTACCTTTAAAAAAGGGCTCAGAATCTTCTCCTAAAGTATGGCAGCCAATGTGGTTCGGGTTGGCAATTAATGTCTTTAAAAATGGAGAATTCTCTAAAAATGGGGCATCATCATAAAATTGTTCTTCATCTAAATAACTTGCAGGAATTCCTAAAATTTTCTCTGTTCTATAACTCAGATTGCCTTCTAAAGCAATTTCGATTTCTGTTGTAATTTCATCATGTGATAATTTTTTCCAATACATTTTATTCTTTTTTTTGAGCGAATTTAGTTTATTAATGGCTTACAGCAGCCATCCATGACTTCCTGCAACTGCTCCAGCCGTTGTTATTAAGCTTAAAAGCAATAAAATCCAATGTGCTTTATGCATGATGGAAAAAGTTTTTTCAGGGTTCTTATTTACATATTTTTTAAATAGTTTATGCAATAATAGTGGCTCTAAAACATAAAGAACCAATGTAAAAATAAACCACATAATTGTCATTCCGTGCACCCACCAATATCGAATGTCTAAATACCGATCCCAAGCATTTAATTCATACATCATATAAAAACCTGT
>JAESTF010000088.1 GCA_016763795.1 Flavobacteriales bacterium | reverse complement strand
GTAAAAGCCGCTGCTTCACTACATTCTATTTCGTTTGGGTCACCACCAGTATTAATTGCCGTATTACCCACTAAATAAGCTTTAAAATTAGCATCTGGTATGTTTACTATGCAAGGGGTTGTGCTGGATACATTTTCGTAAAAATAAAATTCAGAACCTATTGATGAAATGATATCATCATCACCATCACCATCAAGATCTACAAAACATGGTATATACCAACCCGGATCAAGATCTAGGTGAGTAATTATATTTAATATTCCATGTGGATTTGTTAAAGGAGCTGCAAAAGATGGAACAGCAGAAGTTCCTATATTCTCATAATACAAATTATCTCCATTATACAATCCTACTATTAAATCTAAATCTCCGTCTCCATCTGTATCACTAAAAGTAGGTGATGAATTATATGCAGAAGTGCCTAAACTTGCCAAACCAAAGGGACTTATTTGTGACCACCCATAATTAGGAGCAGTTAGGGTTCCTATATTCTCTATATACACGAAGCTTCCTAAACTCCCTTGTAAAAACATATCTTGATCTCCATCTCCATCTAAATCTACAAACCTTGGTTTAACATTCTGATCAGCGTATGATAAAGAAAAAGCTGTAATGGCAGATACCGGAGCAGCAAAACTTGGAGCACTTGCTGTTCCTATGTTTTCGATGTAATTTAACTGAGAAATTGTATTTACACGGTAATTCGTTATTATGTCCTGATCTCCATCTCCATCCACATCTGCAAATGTTGGAGTATATCTTGCTCCTACCGAGGGAAGCCCAAACGGATTGGGAACTGGATAAGCAAAAATTGGTGAAGTTGACGTTCCTACATTTTGATAATAAAGAAACCCTCCATTCCTGTCACCCACAAGCATATCCAAATCGTTATCGTTGTCTAAATCTGTAAATGCAGGATATCCAAAACCTACATTTCCTCCAGGAGAAATATCAACAATACTAAATGGATTCAGAGCATAGGTTTCTTCATAAAATATAGTGGTTGGTAATGCTTTATTAAAATAAACTTTAAACCTACCTTGAATTCTACCTTTTATAATATCTGGATATCCATCATTATTTAAATCTCCAATTGTAGGAAAAGAAGTAATGGCTGGTGATTCAATTAATCCAGCTATTCCAGCATTAGGTGCAGCAAAACTAGGTGCAGTAGCTGTACCAACATTTTCATAATATTCTAAATTAGTAGATCCACTACCACCAACTACTAAATCGAGATCTCCATCGAGATCCATATCGCTAAAAGCTAATTGAGCATAACTATACCCCGATGTAGTAAGACCAAATGGATTAGTTTGACCTGCTCCAAATACTGCAGAAGTTGAAGAACCTGTATTTTCATAATAAATATGATCGTTATACCTATTAGTCATTAAATCTAAATCTCCATCATTATCTAAATCAGCTAGCGCTACAGAAAGTTTATATCCACCAATAGTAGGTAACCCAAATGGAGCTAATACTCCTGTGGCAAAAGCAGGGGAAGTTGTTGTTCCTGTATTTTCAAAATAATAAATCTGACCATAATATTCACTTGCAATGATATCAAAATCACCATCTCCATCCATATCTCCTGAAGTAATCACAGCAGAATACACACTAGTTGGAAATTCTAAACCAAAAGTATTTAAAACTGCTTCTGTAAATTCTGGTTCTGTTGCTGTCCCTATATTTTCAGAATAATATACGCTATTGATCGTATTCCCATTATAAGAACTAATAAGGAGATCAAGGTCTCCATCATTATCTAAATCAACCAACTCAGGGTCTGGACTATAAATACCAAACCCAATTTGGTCTCCTAATCCTATTTTAAAATTAACTTGACTATGAGCTGCATTAGACAATAATAAACCTCCACCTAAACACGCTAATGCAGCTATTTTTCTAATAGAGAGGTTATAAGACTGGAGTTTAAATGCTAATTTTGAAAGGTGGTTTCGTAAAACCTCTTGTCTGTGTTTATTTTTAGATAAACTAATTAATCGCTGTAATTTGACTTGATACTTTTTATAAAGTAAAAGGTACTGATTAAAATATTTTTTTTTATTCTGTAGATTTTTTTTCATGTTTTATTTAGTTTTTAGGATTAGCCCAAAATGTTTTATTGGGAATATTTAATGCATATTTATGTATTGGGTTAATTGTATTTAATATGTTGGGTCGAATAGCATTCTCTATGATTTTTAAGTCATAAATTTCATCTACGCTAGCTTGATAAGTCAATTCTCCAACTAATGCTTTAGTTGGTATATGAACAACCTTTATTCCTGCATTTGTTGCATTTTCTGCAAAGGGTAACTTTGCAAATGTTGAGGAGTTTTTTCTCAATTTCGACATCCCAATAAAAGCATAATCACCAACGATATCCATTCCCCTACAAAAACCATTTAAGTCTTTAATGACTTCTATTTCTTTGGTTTGAAGATTCATTTTAACTAATTGCCCAGTTGCAGACAATAAACAATATAAATTATCTTGATACATCATTGGAGAATGTGGCATTGCCAAACCTTCAAACAATATTTCATCTGTTTGAACATCAATAAGTACGCCTCCATTTGTAATATTATCTCGCCAAGATTGATGAGAATTACCGGTTCCAAGAGCAGTTACATATTTTGGGCTTCCATTTTTCATTACTAAGCCATTCATATGGCAGCGATCTTCAGAAACTAAATCGCTAATAAATTTAGGCTTCCATTGAGGCGTAAAATGATAATCTTTATCTACCAAGCATATGCAGGAAAAGGATGTGTTGACTGCCCAAATTCCATCTGTTCCAAATTTAATATCATGCATATCTACCTGCCCAGTATGATGCGTTGTTATAGGAGTAAACAAGGCATCATAAGTATTCGTTTTGTTAGGGTAATTTTTTGCTAATTCTTTAGAGTTTTTCAGTACTATCACCTCATCTTTGCAAGCGATTAGCATCTTGTCTCCTTTGATATCAATTCCCATTGGTTTTTCAAATGTTCTGGGTAGCGTAACTAACGATTCTGTTCCCTGTGGACTAATCATAACCACTTTCCCAGCTTGATAGGTGCTAATCATAAGACTAATATTCAATTTAGCCAACAGTTCGGGTAACTGAGGAGAATACACAGAGCCAAAAGGAGTTATTTTTTCTTCTTTTATCATGCTATTCATAATTACTATTTAAATTATTTTTACTAAATACTCGATTTCCTTTTACTGTACACAATTCTGTTGGAGGATATGCTAATATCTATTGAGTTATGTTGACTAACTTTTTAACCAGTGAAATTAAAAGCCTTTATTATTAAGCTATTTATGATCAAACATAGTCTATGTTTTCCTAATGGATAATTTTTTTTAACGAACTGTAGGGTTTTTTTAAGGAACTGTAATTAAACAAAAAAAGCCACTTGCTATTTTTTAGCGAGCGAACTTCATTAATCTGCTTATTAATTAAAAAGGGCCTGAAAATAATTTTCAGACCCTTTTTTTATGAAAAAACTAAACTATTCCTTTATTAGCCTTT
>JAESTF010000087.1 GCA_016763795.1 Flavobacteriales bacterium | reverse complement strand
TTCAAAAATTATTGTTTCTCCTGGAGACTCATCTACCCCTGCAAGCAAAGAGCCTGCCATAATTGAATCTGCTCCTGCCGACATTGCTTTTACAATATCCCCAGTAAATCGATTTCCCCCATCTGCAATTAACGGAACACCTGTTCCTTTCAACCCTTCTGCGACCATCATAACCGCACTTAATTGCGGAACTCCAACTCCTGCAATAATTCTTGTTGTACAAATTGAACCTGGACCAATCCCTACTTTCACTGCATCTGCTCCTGCATCTGCTAACGCTTTTGCAGCTTCTGCTGTTGCAATATTCCCTACAACGACTTGCAATTTAGGATATTGTCCTTTTACTCTTTTTAACGTTTCTATAACACCTTTTGAGTGTCCATGAGCTGTATCGATAATCACAGCATCAACACCTGCCTTATATAAGGCATCAACTCGTTCCATTACATCTGCTGTAACACCAACTCCTGCAGCTACTCTTAATCTACCATAACTATCTTTACACGCATTTGGATTTAGTTTTACTTTAGTAATATCTTTGTAAGTGATTAAACCTATTAACTCATTATTATCATTAACAACTGGTAATTTTTCTATTTTATATTCTTGTAAAATTTCCCGAGCGCTATCCAAACTTGTTCCTTGTGGCGTAGTAATAATGTTCTCTGATGTCATTATCTCCTTGATAGGAAGTGTTTCATCTTTTTGAAATCTTAAATCTCTGTTGGTAACTATTCCAACTAATTTATTCGAATTATCAATAACAGGAATTCCTCCTATTTTATGTCGTTTCATTAACTCTAAAGCATCACCAACATTAGCATCTACAGGTAGCGTTACAGGATCTTGAATCATTCCACTTTCTGAACGCTTAACAATTCGCACTTTTTCAGCTTGTTGTTCAATCGTCATGTTTTTATGCAACACACCTATTCCTCCTTCATGAGCAATAGCAATAGCTAATTTAGATTCTGTTACAGTGTCCATTGCCGCAGAAACAATAGGGATATTTAACTTAATTCCTTTTGTAAACTGTGATGAAACATTCACTTCTCTTGGAAGAATTTCAGAGTAAGCAGGCACCATTAAAACGTCATCATACGTTAAACCTTCCCCTATAATTTTACCTGATTGATTGTCCATGAATTTTGAGTTAAAATTCACGCAAAACTAATGAAAATTAAGTATTTTAAAGCTTATTTATAAGATAAATCTATCCTAAATTTGGAGTCTGATGTTGACTAAAAAAATTACATACCCACTGTATCGAAAGTACAGTAATAACAAAACTTATTTTAAAATAATTTCTGAAACTGAATTTGAGGAAATTCAAATACTCGGAAGTAAAAAAACAATACTTTTTTTTGAGGCTAAAATTTTACCCGATAGAAATTACATTTATGATTTAACTTTTAATTATAAAACCCATTGGCTTCTTTCTGATAGTCAGGAATATGAAGCGTTAAAAAAAACTATTACAACTTCTTCATAACATAAACTGCTTTTACTAATTTCGCAAAATAAATACATTTATTATGCAAGAATTTTTCGCTAAAGAATTTTACCACAATACAATTGGAGATTGGGGAATTACTCTATTAATTATATTAGGGTCTGTAATTGCGGGAAAGCTTCTTTATTGGTTTTTTGGTTCTGTAATTAAAAAACTTACAGCTAAAACTAAAACCAAAATTGACGACATTATTGTTGATATGATTGAAGAACCTATTGTACTAGCTCTTGCAATTATTGGAATGTGGTATGGTTTACATCGATTAGATTTCCCTGAAGAATGGTACACTTTTATGGGGAATGTTTACCATATTTTAATTGCCATTAATATTACATGGTTAATTGCTCGCTTAGTAGATGCTATAATTGGAGAATACATTGTTCCTTTAGCTGAAAAAACAGAAAGCACCTTGGATGACCAAATCATTCCTGTGATTAGAAAAGGGCTACGATCTGTTATTTGGATTATGGGAGTTATTGTTGCACTAAACAATGCTGGATATGATGTTGGTGCGTTAATAGCTGGTTTAGGAATTGGAGGTTTAGCATTAGCTATGGCTGCAAAAGATTCTGTTGCTAATATTTTTGGTGGAATAATGGTTTTTACCGACAAGCCTTTTAAAGTTGGTGATCGAATTAAAATAAATGGATTTGATGGAACCATTACTGAAATTGGAATTAGAATAAGTAGAATGAGGACTTTAGAAGGAAGGTTAGTAACTATTCCTAACTCCCTTTTTACTGGCGATATGGTTGAAAATGTAACCGCAGAACCTACCCGTAAAATTGTTTTGAATTTAGGTTTAACCTATGATATGAGTGCTGAAAAAATGGAAAAAGGAATGGCTATATTAAAGGATATTGCTGCCAACAACAATGATATAAATAACGATTACCTTGTTTCATTTAATGCTTTTGGAGATTTCTCTTTAGGAATTCTTTTTATCTACTATATCAGACCAGGAAGTGATAATTTAGATACACAAACAGCTATTAATTTAGAAATATTAAAACAGTTTGGAGCAAATGGTTTAGATATGGCTTTCCCAACTCAGACTATTTATAATATTGGAGAGAAGTAAGCATTATAAAATATTTACAATGAAACAGCTTAATTTTGGGCTCTAAAAAAATAGATTAAGAAAATTATCGCTCCAAGACCAAAAACTAGCAATCCGATTAACACGGAGTAAACTATTTTTAACGACTTACTTTCTACAGTTTGAACCAAGAAATAACGATGAAAATTGTATGCAAAATAAGTAGATATTATAATCCAAACAGATAAAATAGTTATGATGAGGTCATCAATCAAGCTAATTTAAACTAACAACTGCTTATGCCAGCTATTTTTCATTGGAACTTCCCAATGGTTGTCAAAATCAATTTTGGTAGTAACCATATTGTTGTAGACAATGGTATTTTCATCGATTTCTTTATTTTCAATTAAGCCTTCATAATCAGCCATTCTAACCACTTCAACTTTATCTCCTTTTTTATACGATTGTACCATTCTATCTAAAAAGGTAACTTCTAATTCACCTTCTAATTTTTTCATAAAATTAACCGAAGCATCTTGTGCTCTTCCACACATTGCATCTCCTTGCTCATCTACAAAAAAGACAACAAATAAATCATAAAAAAGCTCTGCAGTTCCAGTTAATAATTCTCCATGAGATTCCCAATCTGATGTAAATTCATCTAACTGTACTTTTAGGTATGCAATTTCGTCTGCATCAAAGTGTTTGTTACTTTGGTATATCCAAACTTTTGCGTTATCGGGGTAGTTAATGTATTCCATTCGTTTCTTTTTTGAAGTAGTTTAATTTAATAGGTTCCACACATCATTTTGTTATCAAACTAAAGTTTGGACAAAATATCGCTCTGAATGACGTATTATTTAGAGATCTTTAGCTTCAGCAATTAATTCAGCTAAATCATAAACTTTTACTTCACCCTCTTTTTCTTTTATTTTAACGCCATCCGTCATCATAGTCATGTCGTCGTTGATCTGAACGAGCGGGTGCGCAAACTAGTTGATGAGAACAATGGTCACCTCGATTTATACAATGCCTCTAGATCG
>JAESTF010000086.1 GCA_016763795.1 Flavobacteriales bacterium | reverse complement strand
TATTTTACTTTTTTATCCGAAACCCCTTTACAAGAAAACGTAGATGAACTCAATAAATTTAATTTTGAAAATGAATTTTATGAGCTAAAAGGGAAAGTCATTTATTCTCATTACCCGAATGGTGCTGGAAGAGCTAAAATGACACTTAACTTTTTTGAAAAAAAACTAAAAGTAGCTGCAACAGCAAGAAATTTAAGAACGACTGCCAAATTATTAGAGATGGCTAACCATACTACGTCATCCTGAACTTGATTCGGGATCTATTCTATCCTCCTAAGAATAAAAATAGATTCCCAGTCAAGCTGAGAATGACAGTTATTTTTATTTAATTTTATCCCTAATAAAACACTTTTGAATATGAAAAAAATATTTTTCACGCTAGCTATTCTATTTACAATTAATGCTGCTTTTTCTCAATCGGATTTAGGCATTAATTTATGTGGCAACACTCAAAACGTTATTAAAAAAAATAATGTAATAATAATTAGTAAAGAAGATTTTTTTAACTGTTCTGAAGTAACAGCTAACAATGAAAATTTAACTATAGTATCATTTTCTCTTGGTATTTCTGCAGGAGATAATTATATAGAAATCAGTATTATAGGAAATAAAATTAGTGAAAAAGTAATAGCAACAATAAAGAAGTACAACCCTTCTAAATTATATATAGAAAAAATTAAATTATCAAGTAAAAAAGGGGCAATACAAAGTGTTGGAGCATTTACTATTATTTTAAAAACTAAATAACTATCAACAACCTAACACCATTAGCCGAACGTCTTAGGCCAAATACATTCGATAATTATATCGGACAACAACACTTAGTTGGTGAAGGCTGTACGCTCCGTACTTTTATAGAAAAAGGAATTATTCCTTCTATGATATTTTGGGGACCTCCTGGTGTTGGAAAAACAACATTGGCTAACATTATTGCCAATTATTTAAAGCGTCCTTTCTACTCATTAAGCGCTATAAATTCAGGCGTTAAAGATATCCGTGAAGTAATTGATAAAGCTAAATCGCAACAGTTTTTCGGAACCAATAATCCTGTTTTATTTATTGATGAGATTCATCGTTTTAGTAAATCGCAACAAGATTCGTTGTTGGGAGCTGTAGAAAAAGGAATTATTACTCTGATTGGTGCAACTACAGAAAACCCTTCTTTTGAAGTTATTTCTGCACTACTTTCTCGTTGCCAAGTTTATGTATTAAAAGAGCAAACCAAAGAGGATTTATTACAATTAATTGACATTGCATTAACCAATGATGAATTCCTCAAAAAGAAAAAAATTAAAATTAAGGAATACGAATCGTTACTTCAATTATCTGGCGGTGATGCTCGAAAACTACTAAACACATTAGAGATTGTTGTTAATAGTTTTGATACTGATAAAATTGAAATCACTAACGATAACGTTTTAAAAATTGTACAACAAAATATTGTCCGTTACGATAAAGCAGGAGATCAGCATTATGATATTATTTCTGCTTTTATAAAATCGATTAGAGGTAGTGACCCAAATGCAGCAGTATATTGGTTAGCTAGAATGATTGAGGGTGGTGAAGATCCTAAATTTATTGCACGCAGGTTATTAATTTCTGCTTCTGAAGATATTGGGAATGCTAACCCAACAGCTTTAGTAATTGCCAATAATTGTTTTCAGGCGGTTAGTGTAATTGGATTTCCTGAAAGTAGAATTATTCTCTCTCAAACAGTAGTTTATTTGGCAAATTCACCAAAGAGCAATGCTTCGTATATGGCTATAAATGTGGCACAAGAATTGGTAAAGCGAACTGGTACTTTACCTGTTCCTTTACATATTAGAAATGCTCCTACTAAATTAATGAAAGATTTAGGACATGGTGCTAATTATAAATATTCACACAATTATGAAGGTGGTTTTTCTGCTCAAGAATATATGCCTGATGAAGTTAAAGGAACTAAATTATATGAACCAGGAAACAATCCAAAAGAAGCTTCTTATAGGAAGTTATTAAAAGATAAATGGAAAGATAAGTATGATTACTAGGATTATTATATTAATTGCTATCTCAATAATATTTAGCTCAACGGCTTTTACTCAAAACGACAAAAAAACTAGTTTTCGAAAGCAGCGAAAAATAAATGCGAAAGAGCAGATTATAGGTCTGAAAAATGGTATTCTATTGGTAAGATTAAAAACTAACAAAAAGTCAATTGAAGCTATGAGAGAACACGGAAGAACAATATTGGCTAACAAAACAGAGGGGAAATTAAAAAATAGAAATGCCTATATTATTTATGCTTTTAAAACAAGTTTTGACTTTTGTCCTGTCTATTTCTTTTATAGCTCTGATTCCAAACATATCCGCAACAATCATCTTGATAGTGTTTCATTTCTTAATGACAGTCTGAAAATAGACAAATCAATTACTGTTAACGATACTAATTATTATGTTGCTGAATTTGGACATATTGAACCAACTGAGACTATCGATTATCAATCTTCAGTATATGTTCCAAAAAAAGAAACTCGAAATACATACACAGGAAGTTCCGATTTTAGTTTTAAAGCTGTTATTGTCAAAGATAAAATGTTTAAACAACTGAACAAACCCTTTCCTTATTATAGTAAAGAATCATCAAGCCCAAAAAAAAAAGAAAATATAAATGCTGCTATAACTAAGTTAAATCTAATATTAAAAAAATATTACACTAAAATATATAAAGAGCTACATTAAAGAAATATAGCAAAAAAAACATGATTATTCAAATGAAACTTCTAAAAAAAAAAATATCGATAACGCTAATTTTATTGATCATAATTTCTTCTTTTTCATTTATTAACCATTCTTATTTTAATAGTGATGATATTCTTGGAATATATCAAAGTCCTAATAAAAAATCTAAGATTAAGTTTATAGAAAAAAATGGGTTGTATTTTGGAGTTCTTATTTGGAATATAAACCCTAAAATAAAAGATAAATTTAATACAGATAAAAATTTAATTGGACAAGCTATTTTTAAGAACTTAACCTACAACAAATATGAACACTCTTGGACGGGTAAATTTTATGACCCAGAAAGTGGAATTACTTATGATTGTGACCTTTGGTTAGAAAATGCCAAAAGAAATTTAATGGCTCGTGGCTATATTGAAACACCTTTTATAGGAAGAACTGAAATGCTAAAAAGAATTGCTAAAGATTAATCCCTCAATTGAACTGCTAATAAAGTATTCTTTAACAAACTAGCAATAGTCATTGGTCCTACTCCACCAGGAACTGGAGAAATAAATGCACATTTAGGAGCTACTTCATCAAAATTTACATCTCCCAATAATCGATATCCAGATTTTTTAGAGCTATCTTCTATTCTATGGATTCCAACATCAATAACTGTAGCTCCTTCTTTAACCATATCTGCAGTAATAAATTCTGGTTTACCAATAGCAACTATTAAAATATCTGCCGCTTTAGTTATTTCAGCTAAATTTTGAGTTTTACTATGCGTTAATGTAACAGTACAGTTTCCTGGATAAGAATTACGTGCCATCAACACACTCATTGGCGAACCAACAATGTGGCTTCTCCCAATCACCACACAATGTTTTCCTTCTGTAGGAATATTATAATGTTTTAACATTTCTGTAATTCCGTATGGTGTTGCAGGTAAAAAACTAGGTATATCCAACAACATTTTTCCTAAACTTACAGGATGAAATCCATCTACATCTTTCTCTGGAGCAATTGCTTCAGTTACTTTTTGTTCATCAATATGTTTTGGTAATGGTAGCTGAACAATAAATCCATCTACCTCAGTATCATTATTTAACTTTTCTATTTCAACCAACAAATCGGCTTCACTAATATTACTATCTAATTTTACTAAGCTAGAACCAAAACCAACACGTTCACAAGCTTTAACTTTTGCATTTACATAAGTTCTACTTGCTCCATCTTCACCAACCAATACTGCAGCCAAATGCGGAATTTTCCTTCCATTTTTTTTCAGTTTTTCAACTTCAACAGCTATTTCATCTTTAATTTTATTAGAGACTTCTTTTCCGCTTACTAGTACCATAGTATTTAGTTTTTAGTATTTGGTTTATGGGGATTTATCTCTGGCTTATGAAACAACCAAACACTACACACCATAAACTAACTTATCTTTTCGGCATATTCTGCATCATCTTCGCCATCTTTTTCTTATCTCCCATCATTCGCATCATTTTGCTCGTTTGATCAAATTGTTTAATCAATTTATTTACTTCTTGTATTGATGTTCCACTTCCTGTAGCCAACCTCTTTCTTCTACTCCCGTTCAATACTTTAGGGTTTGCTCTTTCGTAAGGAGTCATTGATTGGATAATTGCTTCAATACCTTTAAAAGCATCATCATCAATATCCATATTTTTCATTGCTTTCCCTACTCCAGGAATCATTCCCATTAAATCCTTTACATTACCCATTTTTTTAATCTGAGCAATCTGAGCCATAAAATCATCAAAATCAAACTTATTTTGAGCAATTTTCTTTTGGAGTTTTCTAGCTGCCTCTTCATCATATTGTTCTTGGGCACGTTCAACCAAACTCACCACATCCCCCATTCCCAAAATCCTATCCGCCATTCTCTCTGGATGGAAAACATCTAATGCTTCCATTTTCTCTCCAGTACCAATAAATTTAATTGGTTTATCTACAATATTTCTAATAGAAAGTGCTGCTCCACCTCTAGTATCACCATCTAATTTAGTTAATACAACTCCATCAAAATCTAATCTATCATTAAAGGTTTTGGCTGTATTTACGGCATCTTGTCCGGTCATAGAATCTACAACAAACAACGTCTCTTGAGGAGAAACTGCTTTTTTAACCTCAGCAATTTCGGTCATCATTTTTTCATCTACAGCCAAACGACCAGCAGTATCAATAATAACAACATTATGTCCTTTATCTTTTGCATAAGCCACTGCTTTCTTAGCAATATCAACTGGACTCTTGTTTTCTTTATCACTCCAAACATCAACACCAACTTGTTCTCCTAAAACATGTAATTGATCAATTGCTGCAGGTCTGTAAACATCACCAGCAACCAATAAAGGGTTTTTCCCTTTTTTGTTTTTAAGGTGTAACGCTAATTTTCCTGAAAAAGTTGTTTTACCAGAACCTTGTAAACCTGCAATTAAAATTACTGCTGGATTTCCAGAAATATTAATTTCGGAAGCTCCTCCTCCCATTAATTTTGCTAACTCATCGTGAGTAATTTTAACCATTAATTGGTTAGGAGAAACCGCATTAATTACATTCTCTCCTAAAGCTTTTTCTTTAACAGTATCTGTAAATTGTTTCGCTACTTTATAGCTAACATCAGCATCTAATAATGCTCTACGGATCTCTTTAACGGTTTCTGCTATGTTAATTTCAGTTACTTGTCCTTGACCTTTTAATACCTTAAAGGCTCTCTCTAACTTATCGGATAAACTATCAAACATTTTCTTTCTTCAATTTTATTGAACACAAATTTAATATTTCTATTTGAATTCTTGCCAACTAACTTTTATCAATACTTATAAAACATAAACTCTTATTTTTTTAATACCAAATTGTTAGACTTTGCGCAACAAACCATTTTAACTAACTTTGTAATATGGAAAAAGAAAACATCATTTTTGGCGTACGTCCAGTAATTGAAGCAATTAATGCTGGTAAAGCTATTGACAAATTATATATTCAACGAGATATTAAAGGTAGCGGGCTTACAGAGTTGCGTAACGCAGTAAAAAAAGGGAAGATTGTTTTTTCTCATGTTCCTATTCAAAAAATAAACAAACATACCTCCGGAAACCACCAAGGAGTTTTGGCTTTTATCTCTCCCATAGAGCTTACTGATATTGAGCTGTTAATTCCCACTCTTTTTGAAAAAGGAAAAATACCTTTTATTTTATTGTTAGATAGATTAACAGATGTGCGAAACTTTGGAGCTATTGCAAGAACTGCAGAATGCGCTGGAATTCATGCTATTGTTGTTCCAAAAAGAGAATCGGCACAAATAAATGCTGATGCTATAAAAACTTCTGCAGGAGCTTTGCATACTATTCCTGTTTGTAAGGTTGACAATTTAACTGATACGGCTATGTTTCTACAAGCTAGTGGTATTAGAATCGTTAGTTGTACAGAAAAAACAGAAAATTCTATATACGATGTAGATTACACCTCTCCTACAGCTATTGTTATGGGCAGCGAGGAATTTGGAGTTTCTAACCAAATACTTCGGTTAAGTGATGATAAAGCGAAAATACCAATGGCTGGAAAAATATCATCATTAAATGTTTCTGTTGCTGCCGGTATTATTTTATATGAGTCCGTTAAACAGCGTCAACTTATTAAGTAAACTATAAAATTTTTATTAATAGTAATTCCTGTTTTATTTTTCAATTTTTGAATCTAACCACGAAAGAAATCCGAAATATTTAAGTGCAGTTTGTTCATAAGGATCTTCTAGAACTTCTGATATATCATTTTTAGAAGTAACAAACCGTTGTTGTAAATTATCTACATTTTTAGCTTTTAAAAGTGATTTAAAATCTTTTAAAAATACTTCTTCAAATTTATAATTTCGCTGATTTTTAATTACTGAACGCTTAGTTGATTTAATCATATAATCCAACAAATCATAATTCCCTAGTTCATAATGAATTATCAAATTAACCAATCTTGCAAAATTATAAATATCTTCACGTAAGCCTGATTCACGATTGTTTAGCACTAAATTTATATACTTCAATGCTCTTTTATAATCTTTACTACCAAAATACACTCTAGATATATTATAATAAAAAATCATCTCTTCTTCATTATTTATCTTTCCTTCATATAGTTCTAACCCTGCTAGAATAGAAGGAACAACCTCGTTACTTGCTTTTTCAAAATCACCTCTATAAACGCAACTCATGAGTTCTGCATTGTTAGAAAAAGTAAAAATTTTCATTTGAATATCAATACTTTCAAATCCACGTTTTTTTATTAAACCTCTTAATTTCTCAATCATTATAGAACAGCTGTTCCAATCTTTACGATCCATGTACGCATACAACAAACTATTTATTGCTCTAACATATCGTTTAGGAAGTTCTTGCTTTATCAATGGATTCTTCTCCATTATTTCAACAACCTTAGAAAAATGAGTAAAAGAGCCTTCTGTATCTCCCTCTGTTGTTGCACACAAACCTTTTATAAAGTAACACGCTGTATCTGCCTTTATAGATAACGCTGTTTTTTCTCCTTTAATTAAATGTAGGTTCGAAATTTCTTTAACCAAATCTTGTTCTTGCTTTGTACGAGAAAATCCTCCTTTTCTAAAAACATAATTTATTTTAGAGTACAGTATTTGATATTCTGCAATATTCCTAAGTTTTTCAAGGCTCAGACTCTCTTCATCAACTAATTTATTTAAATCTTTATCAAAATTACCATTCGAATACTCTTCTTCTACTAATGTCTTTTCCCAAGCTATAAGATCTAATAAAAAATAATACTTTTCATAATCATAAGCCATTTTTTTTGCCTTACAAATTATTTTCCCACACTCTTTGTAAAGCGCTTTATTAAATAGCAATTCAATATTACGCAACTGTTCTTGCAGCATTGCTGCAGCAGATTTATCTGCATAAAACCCTCTCAGGCTTTTAAGAATTAAACTGTAAAGGTGATTTTTTTCTGAAGGTAAATGATTAATAAATGTTTCTTTTGCAAATTTCACTTTCAATGAAACCTCATCATATTCTGCCTGTGATTCAATAGCATCAAACAGTTTCATGTAATTTTTCTCTCCAGATTGTAAAGAAGAAGATAGTTTAAAATATCTTTTCTCTGATTTAGAAAGTGATTTTATAAGTCGAAAAAGCTCCACTGAAGGCTTCATAACAATACAATAATTAATTATTTTTTCACAGTTTAAAAGTAAACGAAACACATAATAATTTCATTATAAATTATAGATTAGGATTACAATATTACAATTAGGTGCCATATCATCCTATAAACGGTAAACCAAATTCTTTTGTGTAATTTTATCAGTAGATTGTTTTTCTATGAAAAAAAGTTTCCTATTTATTACTATAATGCTAATTGGATTTTGTATTCAAGCACAACAAACCACAAATAATAAAGCCTTAAATAATCGAAGTGATACTATTAACATTCTTAATTATCAGATAAATTTAGACATTACCAATTTTTTAGGGAAAATAATTAAGGGCAATTGCGTAATAACATTTACTCCAAAAATTAACGGCATCTCTTTTATCAATTTAGATTTACAAGGATTAAATGTAGATTCAATTACCTCCAACGGAAGTGTACTAACATTTATCCATAATGATACATTATTAAATATAACGCTTCCCAATTCCTTAAATGTCTCTGATACTTCTAATCTTACGGTTTATTATAGTGGCACTCCACAAACTGACCCTTCAGGTTGGGGAGGTTTTTATTTTCAATCTGGATATGCATTTAATTTAGGAGTAGGGTTTCAAGATAACCCTCATGTTTATGGTCGAATTTGGTTTCCTTGTTTTGATAATTTTGTAGAAAAATCCACTTATGAGTTTAATATTATTACAAGTAATGGAAAAAAAGCACATTGTAATGGAAAATTAATAAGTGAAATCAATATTGGTGGTGATACTATTACAAGGAAATGGGTTCTTAATGAAGAAATTCCTACTTATTTAGCCTGCGTTGCTATTGCCAATTATACAACTGTACATCAGATATTTAATGGCATAAATGGAACTATACCTGTTGAGTTAGTAGCTGTTTCTAGCGACACAACAAATATGAAAAACTCATTTATTAATTTAAACAATGCTTTAGACGCTTACGAAACTAGTTACGGGCCATATTTATGGAATAAAATAGGCTTTTCAGTGGTCCCCTTTTCTGGCGGAGCAATGGAACATGCAACAAACATTGCTTATCCAAAAAATTCAGTAAATGGTAATTTAGGAAGCGAAACACTTATGGCTCATGAATTTTCTCACCATTGGTGGGGGGATTTAGTAACATGCGAAACCCCTGAAGATATGTGGATTAATGAAGGCATAGCTGTTTATTCGGAACATTTATTTTTAGAAAAAATTTATGGGTATGAAACTGCTTTAGCTGAAATTAAAAGAAACCATAAATATGTAATTCAAAAAATACACTTAAATGAAGGTGGTTTTAGAGCTATT
>JAESTF010000085.1 GCA_016763795.1 Flavobacteriales bacterium | reverse complement strand
GATGGGGAGAGAAAATCTTTGAATCACATAAAAAATTCGAACCATGGAATGGTACTTATAAAAACAAACTCGTCCCTAATGGTGTCTATGTCTGGAAACTAACATTCAACGACCTTGATGGTGATAACCAATCTAGAATAGGTCATGTTACTATCGTTAAATAATAAAAATTTAAAAAAAGCCTCACAATATTGAGGCTTTTTTATTGCTTAAATCTTAGTTAACGGTTTTGACTAACTATAGAAAGTATTAGATTTGTCAAATGAATTTTTTTGTGATTCTTCTTTTTCTTTTACCTGCTATTGTTATGTATGTCGCTTATCAAGCTCATTTGTTTAAAGAAGGCAAAGCGTTTTACTTTAATCGAATAGTTTGGGGAACAGAAATTGGAAGAAGTAGGTATGTAGAAGTTGATGCTATTTTAATGAAACGTATTTCTTTTTACAGAAAATTATCTGATAATGGTAAAGCTAAATTTGTACATCGACTGTCTAAATTATTGCTGATTAAAAAGTTTGTAGCTAAAAATAAAATGTTACTTACCGAAGAGATTAAAATCACAGTTTGTGCGTCAATTGTTCAATTAACATTTGGGCTAAAAAGTTACGAATTAGATAATATTAAAGGGTTTAAAATTTATCCGACTATTTTTTATAGCTCTTTTTTGAAAGCTAATTTAAGAGGTAGTACGCCTCCGGAAGGATTAATTTCTTTGAGTTGGAAACATTTAGAACATGGATTTTTAATAGATAATGATAAATATAATTTAGGATTGCATGAGGTTGCTCATGCATTAAAATTATCATTAAAATATGCTTATAGTTATGATACTAAATATGCAGCTTATGTAAAAGAATGGGAAAAATTTGGGCATGTAGAGTTTCTAAAAATGAAAAGGGGTAATGAATCATTTTTAAGAAAATACGCAGGAGTAAATGAGCATGAATTTTTTGCTGTTTGTATAGAACATTTTTTTGAGGTTCCAGAACAATTTAAGCACAACCTACCTAAAATATATTACCACCTTTGTATACTAATTAACTTAGACCCCTTAAATGATAGAAGGGATTATTTACTGGTTAAGTAATTATAGTTTCACTTTCTTTTTAAAATCTACAGGAAATTTTTTACTAATCCCCTTGGCCTTAGCTTTAATGTCTCCTTTAATTTGTAAATCAATAGTTCCTCCTCCTAAAACACCCATTAATAAAGGGATGGCACTGCTTCCCATGTCTTTTAAAGATGATTTTATAATAAACCGATGTATTTGATTTGACTTTTTTGGGAGGGTAACTTTATTATCAATGTTTGCTGTACCAATTCTATTTCCTTTCACAAAAAGGTCTAAATCAGAATCGACAATACTTATTTTGTAATTGTTGGGGTTTTTGATTTGCATGGCAACTTCAACTTCAACCCCTTCAGTTGTAAAATTTTTAACACCAACATCAGTAACTTTTATCATTTGAACCTCTTTGTAGGTTATACAGCCTACAAGTGAGGAAATAAGTAAAAGGGTTAAACAATAAAAACTTATTTTTTTAAGCATATCCATGTATCAATTTTATTTACTGTACTCAGTAAAATATTTATAAAATAAAGGAATAGTCTCTATGCCTTTAAAGTAATTAAATACGCCATAATGTTCGTTCGGAGAATGTATCGCATCAGAATCTAATCCGAAACCAAAGAGTACAGATTTTAAGCCCAACTCCTCCTCAAATAATGCAACAATAGGAATGCTTCCACCACTTCTAACAGGTACAGGCGTTCTGCCAAAGGTGTCTTCCATCGCTTGTTTAGCAGCTTTATAACCTATAAAATTAGTTGGTGTAACGTAAGGTGTTCCACCATGATGTGGTGTAACTTTTACTTTTACAGACTTAGGTGCAATGCTCTCAAAATAGTCAGTAAATAATTGTGTTATTTTTTCACTGCTTTGGTGTGGAACTAATCGCATCGAAATTTTAGCATAAGCTTTAGATGCAATTACTGTTTTTGCACCCTCGCCAGTGTATCCTCCCCAAATCCCATTCACATCAATTGTTGGTCTAATAGAGTTTCGTTCGTTGGTAGTATACCCTTCTTCACCATCAATATCAGATAAATCTAATGCTTTTTTATATTCATCCAAGTTAAAAGGAGCTTTTGCTAATTCGGTTCTATCCTCATCAGAAAGAATCTCAACATCATCATAAAAACCAGGAATTTTAATGTGGTTTTTATCATCACGCATTTTTGCAATCATTTCACATAAAATATTTATTGGATTGGCAACTGCACCACCATATAATCCAGAGTGTAAATCACGATTTGGGCCAGTAATTTCAACTTCAACATAACTTAAGCCTCTCAATCCTACAGTAATAGAAGGGATTTCGTTGGCTATAATTCCTGTATCGGAAATTATAATAACATCGGCTTTTAATTTTTCTTTATTTTCTTTAACAAATGTTCCTAAATTTTCAGACCCTACTTCTTCTTCACCTTCTATCATAAACTTAACGTTACAAGGTAAAGAATTAGTTTGCATCATGGTTTCAAATGCTTTTACGTGCATGTACATTTGTCCTTTGTCATCACAAGAGCCTCTTGCAAAAATTGCTCCTTCAGGATGAGCTTTTGTTGTTTTGATAATAGGCTCAAAAGGTGGACTGTCCCACAAATCTATTGGATCTGCAGGTTGAACATCATAGTGTCCGTAAACTAAAATAGTAGGTAAATTAGTGTCAATAGTTTTATCAGCATAAACAATAGGGTGCCCGGCAGTTACACAAATTTCTACATTATCAGCTCCAGCCTCTATCAATCTTTTTTTAACTTCTTCAGCAGTTCTTGCAGTATCTGCATCATAAGCTGAATCAGCACTTACCGATGGGATTCTTAATAGATCTAATAATTCATTTAAAAATCGTTCTTTATTCTTGGTGATATAATTGTTTATTTCGGACATATATTTGTTTTTATTAAAACGCTAAATTAAAATTTCTCCAGTCATTTCTGATGGAATTTTCACATTAAGTAAAGATAAAATGGTTGGAGCAATATCTGCTAACTTTCCGTCTTTAATTTCAGAAAAACCTTTATCAATTAAAATACAAGGAACAGGATTTATACTGTGTGCAGTATTTGGTGTTCCATCAGGATTAATTGCAAAATCAGCATTACCGTGATCTGCGATGATGATGAAAGAATAGCCTTTGTCAATTCCTAAAGTTACAATTCGTTCAACACAATTATCAACTTTTTCAGCAGCAGCAGTAATGGCAGAATATACGCCAGTATGCCCAACCATATCGGTGTTGGCAAAGTTTAAACAAATAAAATTGGCAGCACTTTTTTCAATTTCAGGGAGTATAGCTTGCGTAACTTCTTCAGCACTCATTTCGGGTTGTAAATCGTAAGTAGCTATTTTTGGTGAATTTACCATTAAGCGTTTTTCACCATTAAACTGAGCTTCTCTACCTCCCGAAAAGAAAAAAGTAACATGAGGGTATTTTTCTGTTTCAGCAATTCGTATTTGTGTTTTGCTGTTTTTTTCTAAAACTTCTCCAAGGGTATTTTGAATATTTTCTTTATCATAAATAACATGAATATTTTTAAAATTACGGTTGTAATTTGTCATGGTAACATAATACAATGGGATGGTTCTCATGCCTTCGCTTAACATATTTTCTTGTGTTAATGCGATGGTAATTTCTCTGCACCTGTCTGTTCTAAAGTTAAAACAAATAACTACATCGTTTGGTTGTATTCTTCCGATAGTATTTCCGTTTTCATCTATTTTAACAATAGGTTTAATAAATTCATCAGTAATATTATTTTGATAAGATTCTTGAATAGAATTTATGAAATTAATGCTGTTTTTTCCCACTCCATTTAACAATAAGTCATAAGCTATTTTTATTCTCTCCCAACGATTGTCTCTATCCATCGCATAATAACGACCAACGATAGAAACTAGTTTTCCAACAGAGTCTTGCAAATGATTTTCTAAAGCTTCAATTTGTCTTTTTCCACTTTTAGGGTCACAATCCCTACCATCAGTAAATGCATGAATAAATACATTTTCAACATTATTTTCTTTTGCAATATCACATAATTTATAAAGGTGTTTTTGATGAGAATGAATTCCCCCATCAGAAACTAAACCTATAAAATGAACAGCAACATTATTATGTTTGGCATGCTTAAAAGCAGCTTTTAAAGTTTCATTTTCTGCAATAGAATTATCAACACATGCATTATTAATTTTTGAAAAATCTTGATAAACAATTCGTCCAGCACCAATATTTAAATGACCTACTTCTGAGTTCCCCATTTGGCCATTAGGTAGGCCGACATGTTCTCCATAAGTTTTTAAAGTAGAATTTGGATATTGATTTAAACAACTATCAAAAAAAGGAGTGTTGGCGTTGTATATGGCATCCGATTTAGATTTATCTCCAAAGCCCCAACCATCTAATATAATAAGTGCTACTTTTTTTGAATTCATCTAGCTTAATTTTAAACAAAGTTACTCCGTTTTTCTTATTTTCCCTAAAACATATTATTAAGTATTCTTAATTTAGTGGTAGATTTAATTATAATGAAAAGCAGGAAGAAAAATTCAAAAGGAGCTGTTGCAACAGGAGTTATTGCAGCAATTGCGGCATCCTCATGTTGCATTCCTCCAGTAGTTGCAGCTATTGCCGGGGTTGGTGGAGCCGTAGGTAGCTTATCATGGATGGAGCCTTTCCGTCCTTATTTAATGGGTTTAGCAATTATAGCTATAGTTTATACTTGGTATAATTATTTTAAACTAAAGCAAGAAGATGATTGTGGTTGTGATATTGAAAAATCTAAATGGTATCAAAGCAAATTTTTTTTAATGGGAATGACATTATTTGCAGCTGTTTCAATTACATTTCCTTATTACTCAGGAATGTTTTTTTTAAATAATAAAAAGGAAGTAATAGTTGTAGAGACTTCGTATATTCAAAAAATAAATGTGAAAATTGAAGGAATGACTTGTGATGCTTGTCAAAACCATATTAATTATAGTGTAAATGAATTGGCAGGAATTATAAGTATTACAACTTCTTATGTAAATGGAAGTGCAGTTGTTGAATTTGACAATACTCAAACCGATAGATTAGAAATTGAAAAAGCAGTTAATGGCACAGGGTACAAAGTAATTAATATTGTAAAAGAATGAGCATAGAGTTAAAATCGACAATAACATGTCCAGAATGTGGGTATAAAAAAGAAGAAATAATGCCAACAGATGCTTGCCAATATTTTTACGAATGTGAAAATTGTAAAAAGGTATTAAAGCCAATTAATAACGATTGTTGTGTGTATTGTTCTTATGGTACTGTTTCTTGCCCACCAATACAAGAGAACAATAACTGTGGAGATTCTTCTTGTTGTTAATTTAAATAGCATGAATAGAAGGTAAATTGTATGAAAGTATTGTGTGATGGATTAATAAACATCCAGTACAAATGTAAAATCCAAAAGTCTCGAAAAAAGCAAAAATTACAACTTTGTACTTTTCGCTGAGACGTTTTAATTCTATCTTTTTCCCATATAACAAACAGACATTATATAAAAACGAAGACTGGTTAAAAAAAAGGGTTTTAGAATTAATATCTTATTAAAAATATAAAACCATAGAACAAACTAAAATAGAAGTCTTTGAATTGTATTGAAATACAGTCTTCTTTGGACTAAGTAAGACTCCTAAAGAAGTGGAAACAAAATGAAAAATGAGTTTGGAGATAATGCAAATTTCTTTGCAGGACATTCAGATTCAAGAATTGATAAGAAACATTATTATGATGATAGTGAATTATTTGAGAAGGTGAAGGAGTTTAGGCTGTGGAAGTGAATCTACCTAAGGTTGTATTTGGTAGGGTGAAATTTCAGAATTCTATCTATTTCATTAAAGATTTGTTTGCATTTTAATTTATATAATGAATTTTTATCATTTAGCACATCGCCATTTTTATTTACCAT
>JAESTF010000084.1 GCA_016763795.1 Flavobacteriales bacterium | reverse complement strand
GATTATGTAATAACCTTTTGTTTCAATTTCTTTTATAACTATTTCTGTTGCATTTTCAATATGACAGAATACACATTCTTTTGATGTTAATTCTTCACTATTGAATGATTTGCTTTTTAAATAATTCTTACCAAAATCGAAAATTTTGGTTTCATCTGTCAATTTACTGTTAACAAGAATATCAAAATGCATAATCAATCCACCTTCTCTTTTTACATAAGTGTCCCAAACAGATACTTTCATAATTTACTTTTTTACAACATAAGGAAGAGAAAGGTCGCCACTTGCTACACTATAAACTTTATAAACACCTAACATTGGTTTGTCCTTCATTTCTGTATTTATTTGCATATAAACGGCAACTCCATCGTATTTAAAGTCAGTTTGATTATTCATCCGAAAATCAGGTACAACTACTGTTATTGTATTTCCATTAGTTGTGACTTGGAAACCTGGAGAATCCATATACATTGGCATTCCTGGATTCGTTGGAGGTAAGATAACTGTTGTGTCATTTTTATCGAATTGCTTAACTGATAATCCTCCGTCAACTCTTTTGTCTTCCGTAAGAATTACCCAATGTGGATGCCAAATAATTCCATCATTAGCATAATCCTTATCGTTGTTTTCATCCCAAAGAGGTGTGTCGTCAAAATCTGGATGAGATGTTAAAGCCAATGCCACAATTCCATCAGTTTGATTGAAACCAACATCAGTTGGTTTTAACGATGTTGGAAAAACGTAGCCTAAAATAGGAGCACCATTTAGTTGACCAACTGGTTTTGGAGTTGTTTCTCCTGCATTTCCTACAACTTCTATTTTCCAAATAGTACTTGAAATTGATGCGTTATGAGTAACGGAAACCTTTTTTATTTTAAAATTATCATTGTCATAATTTTTACATTTATCACAAGCGTAAATTGTACTACTTATGAATAATGTTGCTACGAATACTGTTATTATATTTTTCATTTCTTATCCAATTTTTATAGTTAGGAATCGTATTTGAGTAGGATTCCTAACTATTTGTTGTAAATTTTTTAACCTTTAACATCTTCCATAGATGCACCAAAATTGATGTGAAGTACGTTTCCATTTGAAGTAACTAATGCTGGAACAGATTTTACTCCTGCTTTTTCTGCTTCTTCTATTCGAGATTTTCCTTCTGCGAAATTAACAACTTCTACATCTGATGGATTAATAAGATTTAATATGTCTTGTTCAGCACTTATACATACTGGACATCCTGCGTGATAAAAAATTGATTTACTCATCATTATTTATTCTAATTAAAATAGCAACATTGCTGGTGTAAATATAGTAAGGATTCCTAACTATACAAATTATTTCTTTATTTTTTGCTAATGTATTATCAACCTATTTTAGTTGGTTGGAGCTTATAGTTGAGGGGTAGTACATGAAAAGTAGTGAATTTTCACGCATTAATTTTCAGTTTTACCTTTATTTATACTTTGGTCTAAACACTTACGCTACTATTTTTTATTGTTATTACTCCATTTTTTTCATGCCATTAGTTGTATTAATATTCCAATTAATCCAATTGTCAAGCACAATGGTGAAAATAATTTTGAGTCAGATTTTCCAAATTCTGTATTCTTTATTTTCTTAAAAAAACCAACATATTTAAAATCTCCTATTGCTCTTAAAATGAAAATGGAAGGAATAACCCAATAGCCATAATTTGTTATCCAGTTTGGGGGTTGAACATTTGTAAGTCCAGATTTTGCAAGGTAAATCAGTCCAAATAAAACTAATACAAATCCTACTATTAAGGTTGCTAATTTAGGAATTGACATAGTACTCACCTCATTTCCTTTTGTGGGAATTACCTTCTTTAATCCCCATACGCCTCCAAAAATCCAGTAGAAATGAAAGCCACCAAGTACTGTGAATATTAAGAATAAAATTATAGATAGAATTATGACAATCATAAGTTTGAGATTTTACAAAAATGGTCCAATTGTTTTTTAATTGAAACAAATTTCTATAAATCTAATGGAAGTATCACTTAACTTTGGATAATTAATGTTTTGAAAGTTGATTTCTAATTCTACTTAATGACTGGGGAGTTATTCCTAAATAGCTTGCAATATGTTTTAATGAATATTTTTGAAAATAATCTGAATGATTTTTTAATAAAAGTAAATATCTTTCTTTAGGTGTTAAAAATAGCATTTGTGCTGTTCTACGCTTACTATTCATGAAAATTTGTTCACTTATAATTCTACCAAATTTATTCCAATAAAAAGAAGTATTGTATAGTGAATTGAGCCCTGTTCTATCTAAAAGAATCCCTTCACCTTTTTCAATAGCCCGAATCGATAATGTAGATGGATCTTGACTTATAAAACTCTCGTAATCTGTAATAAACTCATTGTCAGATCTCAATAAAAGATTTGTTTCAACGAGTTTATCATCTGTATAGTATGACCTTATAGAACCGGACTTAATAAAAGCAATAAAATTGCATATATTGGGAGGACAAAGTAACTGTTCATCTTCTTCAAATTTAATAATTGATAGATAAGGTTTTATTGCCTTCCAATCATTCTTTTCAATAGGAAGAACCTTGTTTAATATGAGTTTTAGTGTTTCGATTTTTTTAATTGGTGATAACGCTATTATATGGCATGTGTGTTCAGTTTGTTCAATGCTTAAAAGTAATAATTTTTGTGAGAAATATCCCGTTAGGGCAACAGCTTGGTAGCGAAAACGTTGTTAGTTTACAATGCAAGGATTCAATTTGTTAATTTGTAATTAAAAAGCACTAACAAAAATTATGGAGCTAACTGCCCAATTTTCAAAAAGATAAAAAGCTAGCAACAAATCATATTGTATATAGATTGTTCTAAACTATTATTCATATTCTTTTTAGATACTTATAAAACTAAATTCAATTGTTTGTATTTTAACTATTGCTTTAATTTTTGCTTCCACTCTACCATAAGATCATCAATACTTGAACCGAAGTAATTCTCAACATATTCTAACCAGCTATCTTCAGAGGTGTTTGTTGTTGGAAGGAAAAGAGCTTTATATTTATCTTCTCCATACTTCTCTTCAAGAAAATAGGCAAATGAGTATGCTAAATTATATATATATACATCTGGACTAGAAAAAATATCGGACCATTTTGTTTTTAATTCTTTAAAATCAAAAGAGTTAGCAAGCACTATTTTTTTTGAATACTCATCTACTCCTCTTTTATTCTCATTAAACTTATTCATAAATTTACTTTCAATAAGTTGAGCATAGCCCTCATCTAAAAACTTAAAAGAGTTTATTTCCATACCTGTTTCAAATTTACATTTCTGTTCTAATAAATTTGTGTTAACTAAGTGAAATGTTTCATGCACAATGTTTCCTGCAACCTCTAAACTACTATTTATTGACCTAGATTTTACAGGTAGATAAGTTTCATTTAAATTTATGTTATATGGTCCAGGACCATCGGAGTAAAGTAATATTACTCTTATTTTTGGAGGTAATAAACCTCTCCATTCTTGTGTTATAAAACCTTCAATATCATTAACATGTGTAAAAACAGCATTGGCAAACTCTTCAACCCTTTTATCATACTTTATAGATATATATTTACTTTCCAAAACTTTCCCAGAATCTTTATATTTATGAAACTCTTTATAAATAAATGCATTTTGATCGTTTTGCATAAGGTCATACTGTTTTTTTACATTTTCAATGTCATTTAAGTGAAGATATGAGGTCAATAAACCCCCAGTATTATCTATATTTAGTTTTTCACAAATTTGACAATACACTTCTAAAGTTGATTCAAATTTCCCTAAGATATCGTAACAATTGTTTTTTATAAAATATTCCGAACCCTCTTTTTCTAATTTACTGAGAATTAGGGTTTCCATTTTTGAATAATTCCTGAAAAAATCTTCATTTAGTTTTTCAATAGCTTTAAGATAGGGGTCTTTTGTCTTAACTAGATTATTCTTTTCTTGTATCTTATTTGTATTTTCTTGAGTTTTGTTTACTTCCTTGCAACTAATTAGTGAGTACAGAAATACTGGAAGTAGGAGGAAAGTTATTGTTTTTGTCATATAAATTTTTTACTAAATAATTTGTCAAACATAATTCACATATAGGTGCGCTTCAAGTTAACTGATGTTAATTAAGTTTAAAAAGTGTTAAAGTTGTGTAGGGTATTGTAAATGGTCTGCGTTAGGTTAAAGTTAGTTGGAATTTGGAGATTGGAGTTTTGAAATTTACATGTAGCCAAGAGTTTATATGTTGTTTTAATTGGTGCCAACGTTTGGCTATGAGAAGTAGCGACCAGAAGGGCGCTATTGCTTTTAGGTTTTGTTAGGCTCATTTTCTGGCCCAATGTATTTGAAACCAATTGTATCTTTCAATGATTGCATTCCTCGAAGCTCAATTCCTGTTTCTTTAAATACTAAGTTTACAAATTCTTGGGCATCTTCTGTTACATATTTTTTGTTAGTTAAGAGGTTTCCTGGACATAAGAAGATTCCAAATCCGCCAAATTCAAAATACATACCGATTCCCGACCGTTCTTGTGTGAAGTTCGTAAAATATGATATTGAATATGTTCCATCTTCAGCGTTGCCAGATGGAATCGGTTCCGCAACACCTTTTTTCTTAATATTAACTGTTTTGGACCTACCTAATGTCAAAGAGCTTTTGATTTTATATTGAAATACCGGTACAGTTTTATCAGGTAATTTAAAATCATCTAAGTTGGCCTTAACAGAAATATGAAATTCTCCTACGGTTGGATTTAATTGATTTTTTACCACTAAATTAAAGCTATTTGTAAATCTTTCGCTTAAATTTTCATCCTTACCGTTGGAAACAAAGTGTTCTTGAAACTCTTTAAAAGCTTTATAATCACCAATCCAAGCTGTTTTTGATTCTTCAATCGTTCCATTTTTTATTTTTAGGATAAATGGGTTTGTTGAATAACCGGTTAATATGAAATCAACTTGTTCTGTCTTACTTATTTCAATAAGGTAATTGATATATTCTTGCCAATCAATTTTTGTTTTTGCTTTCTCAACAAAGAAATTATAAGCGTCTTCTGCTAATGCAATATCACCGGCATAACAAACCACTAAATTATGTGCTAATATCAAAGCTTTTAATCTTCCATTGATGGGATTATTGCGTACCACATGCTCACCTGATATTTTTGTATCAGATTCAATTTGAATTTTACCGTCTATTATTTTCGCTATAACTAGAGACATTGTTTTCTATTGAGCCTAACGCTTAGTATATGAAAAGTAGGACAGTTGGTAAGTACCTGCTTTCGGATTAACACTTAGCCAAATTTTTATATTTTGTTTTTATCTTTTCTATTTTAAAAGCCAAATTAAAAATTTGGTGGAACTTTGTAAATAAGTACAAACCTTTGGTTTTAACACTTAAAAGCTATATTTTATACACGTTGTTGGCAGTAGTTTTTATTTTCATTAGTACTATAATATTTCGTATTTGACAATCATTTTTTCAATTTGAAGTCTGTGTCTTAAAATATGAACAATTGCGTGTTCAATAATAGCTTCTAAATCGTAAGTTGTCCAAGAGGTTTTGATTATAGTATTCATTAATTCGTGATTTGTAAGATGCCACTTATCTTCAAAAGTTTCAACAGTATATTCAAACATTTCATCAAGTTTAAATATTCCTTGTTCAGTTTTTATAATTTCTATTTTCGGAACTACATAACTATTTCCAAATCTTTTTCTAATGTGATTAGCATAAACATATCCTGAATTAATTATATGCAAAACTATATTCCTTACTGATTGAAAGTCGACATCGGTTTTTTCATTATACACTTTTTGAAATTCAGCGTCAGGAATTTGTGAGAGCAAATTCTTTAATTCGTCCAGAGCTTTTTCGTATTCGCCAGTTAAAGCTCCAATTGCACCCTTTCTATATGGTTTTCCCATTCTAATTTCGGTTTTCCTTAAATTACTGCCAACATCTGAATATATGTAACGCTGCATATATCTGCACTTGTTGTCGTTTGTAAATGGATGTTCATCCAGAAAAAGGAAGGAGAATCATTTACTAACAATAACAAACTCTGTACGTCTGTTCTTTCTTCTGCCAGTTTCAGTCTTGTTAGATGCAAGAGGGGTGGTTTCTCCAAAACCCTTAAATGTTAATCGGGTGGAAGCAATTTCTTCTAACAATAAGTAATTATAAACAGCTTTTGCTCTATTTTTAGAAAGTGCTAAATTTTCTTTAGGGTCACCAACATTATCTGTATAACCATTAATAGCAATTTTAAGATTGTCGTTAGTTTGTAAAAAATCGATAAACTCATTTAAAACGAGCATAATTCGTGGTGTAATTTCATACGAATTGCTTGCAAAATTTATATCATTAATTTGGTAAGCTTCACCAACTTCAATAGGTTTAATTTCTACTGTTTCAGTTTTAATTGGTTTACCAACAACAATTTCGTTAGAAGAAATAAGTTGAGAACTAAAAGCATAACCTTTCTTTTTGGCAGTCAATAAAATATCTTGATCTTTATCTACAGTTATTACAGCTACATAGTCACCAGTTTCTTGATCAATAACAGCTTCTACTTCTTGATTTGTAGCTGTGTTTTTTAAGATAACTTGAGCCCCATCTGGCACTTCCCCTAAATTATTTAACATTTTACCATTTACAAAAGCAACTGATTTTGGTCTTGCTTCCTCATATAATTCAAATGTGTAAATATTTAAATCCTTGCCATCTTCATCAGACCCATAATAAGCTTTATCACCATTTTTACTCACAATAAAACCATGTTCATCTTTTGTAGTATTAATTGGATTTCCAATATTAATAGGCTTTCTAAAAACCTTAGACTTTTCATTCATTTTAGAATAGAAAATATCATAACCTCCCATACCAATATGGTAGTTAGAAGAAAAGTAGAGGGTATAGCTATCTGAATGCATAAATGGTGATTTTTCATCGCCAGGAGTGTTTATTGGAGCTCCCAGGTTAATAGGATTTCCCCAGCTTCCATCAGGTTGTCTTTCAGATTTGTAAATATCCATATCTCCGCCAAAAACATCGGTAACCCTTGTAAAATAAAGTGTTTTATTATCTGAAGAAATAGACGGCTGAGCTTCCCAAGTGGTAGGCGTATTAATATTACTGCCAATAGATTCTAATTTAGACCATTTTCCGTCTTTTAATTCAGAAAAGAAAATGTCAGCATTATCGAACATTCTACCAAAGCCTGCTCGGCTTTTTCCTCGGTAAGGAATTACATCTACTAAAGTTATAAAAAGTAATTTATTGTTTACCGAAATAGATATTCCACCCTGGTATTGGCCCAAATTAAATGGCGCAGGCATTGGTATCCCTCCAGTATAACCATCCATTCCTTTCCTACTTTTTATAAAAAGCTCTTTAAAACCACTGTCAAAAGCTTTTTTAGATTCATCAGGCATTTTTCTGGTAAAATATAAATACCTGTTATCTGGTGATAACATTGGTAGATATTCATCATAACCAGTTGAAGGTCCTCGAACTTTTTCAGGTGCGAAAGGAACAGTATCTTTGACTAAAGCAATATACGTTTCGATATCTTGAACTCGTGCATAGGCATAACGTTCATCTTTTTTATATGCATCAGGAGAAGCCATTATGGTGAGAAAATATTTTTTAGAAGCCTCAAATTTTCGTTGACCAAAATAAAGATCTCCTAATTTCATGGTGTGATAGAAGTTCCGATAATCAGGACAGATTGAAAAAATCTTTTTCCAATATTTTATTTTCTGGTTATTATTTTGTTGGTAGCCTTTAACATCTCCAGAGTTGAAAGCACGATCAGCCCTTTTTGCACTCATATGAGCCAATTCATCATAAGCTTCGAGATAGT
>JAESTF010000083.1 GCA_016763795.1 Flavobacteriales bacterium | reverse complement strand
ATCGTTTTATTGAAGTGATGGTTGCCATCAGAAAAGAAGTGCAAGATGTAATTGATGGAAATTCTGACAAGGAGAACAATCCAATTCAAAATGCTCCTCATACATTAAAAGTAGCGCTATCTAATGATTGGAATTATCCTTATTCGAGAGAAAAAGCAGTAACACCGCTACCTTGGTTAAAGGAATCAAAATACTGGCCAACTGTTGGTAAAGCAGATGATGCTTACGGAGATAGAAATTTAGTTTGTAGTTGTGCAGGTATTGAAGAATATATGGAAGAAGTAATTTAAACTCTACCGATACATCAATATATTGAACCGTTGGTTCATTTCCTTTAGGAATTTAAAAGGTTGTTTATTATTTTCGGATAGTTAAACAACCTTTTTTCAATCTAATATAACCCTATGATAAAACTTTACATTTTTTTAATCCTCATATCAGTTTCTTCTTTTGCTTGGACAAAATTTAGAGGACAAAAAATTTCAATACTTAAAAACACAACTTACAAAAGATAGTGATCTAGAAAAAGTCACTCCTTTCTCCGTTACAAATTATAAAGCTCCTGGCGATGTAATTTGGTCAGAAGATTTTACAGGGGGATTCCCTTCAGGGTGGTCTGTTTATGATAGCACTGGGAACGGTTTTAATTGGGTACTTGATCCTGGGACAACCAACATTACTGCAGAGTTTACAAATGCAACACCTATAGCATCTAACAGCGGAGGAAACCACATGTTACTTTTTGGCGACCAATACAACCAGCCTGCTGCATCTGGAACAATTGATATGAATGCTTACTTTCAAACAGCAGCCATCCCTTTAACTGGTCAACCTTTTATAAATGTTAATTTCCAACAAAAATTTAGACGCTGTTGCAACACCACAAACGGTCAAGCTAATTTATTAGTAAGTACCGACCCTACATTCACCACCAATGTCTCTTCTTATGATTTAATAGGAGGTGTACCTCAGGCTGTTGCATCTCCTAACCCCATGAATATGTCTATTAATATTTCCAATATTGCTGGTGGAGTAAACGGTAATATTTATTTAAGATTCCACATCAGTAGTGGAATTAGCCATTACTTTTGGATGATAGATGATATTGAATTAGTAGAATCTATACGGAACGACATCGTAGCAACAAATGGTTTTTATGGCTTTAATGGCTACCAATACACTCGAATTCCCTACACTCAAATACAGCCTATGGATGTTTCTATGATTGCTGAAAATATTGGCTCTGCTAATCAAACAGGGACACATTTAACTTTAGATATTAATGATGGAGTTTCATCTGTATTCAATACAAACACTAATAACACAATCTTAAACTCATTAAGTATTGATACTTTTGAAATATTAAACGTATGGACTCCTTCAGGTAACATTGGAGATTGGGGCAAACCTTATAGTGTTACACTTTCTATAGCTTCTGATTCTACAGATACGACACCCTCCAATAATGAAATTACTTTTCCTCCATTTGAAGTAAATGAATCTGTTATGGCATTAGATGATTACTCTGCAAACCCTGGTAATGGTGGAGGAAACCCTGGACCAAATGGTGTTACGGAATATGAAGCTGGTAATCAGTTTTTCATACCAACAAGTCAGAACATGACTTCTATTGACATTGTAACTGGTCCCAACACTCCAATAGGGACATTTATAGATGTCGTATTGTACCAAATCGATTTTACTACAACACCTGTTTCTTATAACGAAAAATGGAGATCAACACCTAGTGCAATTACTGCTGGCGATATAGGTATTGCTCGTAATTTTTCCATTTGCGGGGCTATTGGCTCACTTGTCCCAGGAACTTATTTTGCTGCAGTACACTCATTTGTTGATTATGAATATGGCACTAGTGGAACAAATCCTGGAGCAGGAACTCCTGCTGCACAACATAGCGCAATCCGCTACCCTAACATGACTACACCAAACGCAAATTCATCTTTTGGTTTAACCAACACCCCTATGATTAGATTAAGATTTGACATTTGTGGAGCTATAAATGATGAAAGCAAAACGCTTAATTCATCAATCCACCCCAACCCAAGTAAAGGAGAATTTAACATAACATTTGACACTAGAGAAACTGAAACAGCTGCACTTGTTGTGAAAAATGTAATTGGTCAAACAATTATTAATAAAACAATAAATAGTATTGGGCAAACAACAGCAAAAATTAACTTATCTAATTATGATAAAGGAATTTATTTCTTAACCATAACAACACCAAAAGGTGCAGAAACTACAAAGTTAATTTTAGAATAAACACCGTTTATTCTAAATAACTAACCGTTAGTTTATCCCTCATTTTTTCTTTTAAAAAAAAGTACTATTTTTGAGTTCTTGTTAAAAATTAATTACTAACTAAAAATTATATTATGAAAAAAATTTACTTATGTGCTATAGCACTTTCTGTAGGTTCTTTGTCATTCGGACAACAGCTTACAGGAAAAGCGTTTAGCGAAAAAAAATCTCAAAAAACTCTTGCTGTTGCGCAAGCTCCGGGTACAACTACTCCGAACCACAAAGCTCCAGGTGACATTATTTGGGCAGAAGATTTTACTGGAGGTATGCCTGCAGGATGGTCTGTTTTAGATAACACAGGTAACAACGCAGTATGGGTATTACAAGCAGCAGGAGCACTTCCTGATGCAGATTTCACAACTGGTCTAACGACAATTGCTTCTACAAGTGGTGGTAATTGCATGTTATTATACAGTGATTTATATGAAAGTCCACCTCCAGCAGGGGGATACTATGAAATGGATTCATATTTTCAAACAGCTCCGATAGCCTTAACAGGTCAAGCTGGGGTTTCAGTTAATTTCGAACAATCATTTCGTAACTGTTGTTCAAATGTACCTGCTCCTGTTGCTAGCCTAGTTGTTAGTACAGACCCTACTTTTGCTACCAATGTAGCAAGTTTTGATATTATTGGTGGTGTTGGAACAAACGTTGCATCAGCTGACCCAATGGATATGTCTATCAACATTACTAGTATTGCTGGTGGTGTAAATGGAAACATCTACTTAAGATGGCATATTGTAAGTGGTATTGAAGCTTATTACTGGATGATTGATGACATAGAGGTTGTTGAATCTCCGGTTAATGATATGGTTACAGTTAATGGGTTTTACGGATTCTTTGGTGTACAGTACACAAGAGTTCCTTATGAGCATATTCAACCAATAGATTTTTCTATGCAAGTTACCAATATTGGTGTTGCTGACCAAACTAACTCTAACTTAACAGTTACAGTTACTAATGGAGCTACTACAGCGTTTACAGCAAGTAGTGTTGACACAACACTCAACTCATTAAGTGTTGATACGCTTGAACTTCCTCTTGCTTGGACACCTCCTGCAACAGCCTCAGATTGGGACATCCCTTACACTGTTACATTAGATATTCTTTCTGATTCTTCAGATTTCACACCAGCTAACAATGGCATTGTATTTCCTCCTTTTGAGATTTCACAATTCGTTATGGCATTAGATGATCATTCATCAACACCTGGTAATGGAGGAAGTAATCCTGGTCCTGGTGGAGTTACCGAATATGAGGCAGGTAATCAATTTGATGCAATTATAAATGATGATTTATATGCCCTTGAATTAGTTACAGGAGCAAATACTCCAGTTGGAACATTTATTGATGTTGTATTATATCAAATTGATTTTACTGCAACCCCAGCTACCTATACTCAAGTTTGGAGGTCAGCATCTTATGGAATTGTTGCTGGTGATATAGGAGTTGTACATAGCTTTTATCATGCAGCAGGGCCTAATACCCCAATAGCATCTTTAATTGCAGGTGAAACTTATTTTGCTGCTGTACATTCTTTCGTTGATTATGAATATGGAATTAGTGGACTTAACCCTCCAGCAGGAACTCCTGCCGCTGCTCACAGTGCAATTCGTTATCCAAATATGGCTACACCTAATGCAAATTCATCTTTTGGCTTAACAAATACACCAATGATTAGATTAAACTTTGATGGAACTACGGGTGTTGAACTTACTAATGAAGAAGTTGTTTTTAATGTTCATCCAAACCCAAGTAACGGTTTATTTAACATTAACTTATCTTCTGATGAAGCAAACACTGTTCAATTATCAGTTAAAAACTTAGTTGGTCAAACAATTATTAATGAAACGGTAAGTGTGTCTGGTAAAACAAATCATTCAATTTCATTAGCTAATTACAGCAAAGGAGTTTACTTCTTAACTGTAGGTAACGAAACTGTTAAATTGATTGTAGAGTAAGATTACTTATAGTACAAACAAAGCCCTAACATCTATATGTTAGGGCTTTGTTGTTTAACAAATAAATACCGTTTAGTTTTAAAATTAACCTTTACTAAAATCAGTCTTTATAAAATTTTGATTCGTAGTATTTTTATGTACTTTCGTAGAACTAACAATTAAACTTAAACTAATTAATTATGAAAAAAATTTACTTATGTGCTATGGCACTTTCAGTAGGTTCTCTATCTTTTGGTCAACAATTGGTTGGAAAACAATTTACTGAAAACATGTCGCAATTATCAAAAGATAATGGACAAACAATTAATACTGCGAGCTCAAACAACAAAGCTCCTGGTGATATTATTTGGTCTGAAGATTTTACTGGAGGTTTTCCTGCAGGATGGTCAGTATTAGACAATACTGGAAACGGTTTTGATTGGGTACTTGACCCTGGATCGGCTAATGTAGTTGCTGATTTTACTAACACAGCTCCTATTGCATCTAATTCTGGCGGAAACTACATGTTAATGAATGCTGATGGATATAACAGTCCTATACCTGGTGGTGGTGCTGTAGAAATGGATGCTTATTTCCAAACTTCTGCAATAGCACTAACGAATTTCCCTGGTGTTTCCGTTAATTTTCAACAAAAATTTAGAAGATGTTGTTCAAATGTGCCAGCACCT
>JAESTF010000082.1 GCA_016763795.1 Flavobacteriales bacterium | reverse complement strand
ATTTTTAGGACTAATTTTAGTTAGTTCTGCGGCAAATAGTCAAACGATATTTGCCATTCAAAATACAACAGCTACGAATGGGGACTCACCTCAATTAGGAAATGTTGTAACAACCACAGGTGTTGTTACAGCTGTTGTTTTAAATGGTTCTACTTCAGGAACATTTTTTATACAAGATGGAGCTGGTTCTTGGAACGGGCTTTATATTTTTGAAAGTGGTACCGCTGTTTCTATTGGCGATAACGTTACTGTAACAGGAACAGTACTTGAGTTTAATAACACTACAGAATTGGGTTCTGTTTCAAATATAACAATAAACAGCTCTGGAAACACACTTCCTACAGCAACAGTACTTTCAACAACTAATGTAAACCAAGAAGAATACGAAGGTGTTTTAGTTGAGGTTCAAAATGCTAATGCAACATCTGTTGGCGCTACTTTAGGTTTTGGTTTATGGGAGGTTAATGATGGTTCTGGAGGAATTCAAGTTGATGATGATATTTTTCCTTATGCTAATATTGCTGTTCTAAACAACACTTATAGTGTTATAGGTCCGGCTCAGTTTTCTTTCGGAACATTTAAAATTTTACCAAGAGACATTAATGATATAGGTGGGGCTTCCGCACCAAACTTTGTTTCTATTTTTAACATTCAAAATACAGTTGCAGGAAATGGTGATTCTCCAGAAGATGGCAACACTTTAACAACAAAAGGGATTGTAACTGCGGTAGTACTTAATGGTCCTGGAGCAGGAAGCTTTTTTCTTCAAGATGGGAATGGCGCATGGAATGGTTTATATATTTTCGAAACAGGAACTGCTGTATCTATTGGGGATAGCATTACTGTTACAGGGACAGTTGATGAGTTTAATAGTACCACAGAGTTAGTTTCTGTTTCTAATATAACAATTATGAACTCTAATAATACACTTCCTACAGCAACAATACTTTCAACAACTAATGTAAGCCAAGAAGACTATGAAGGTGTTTTGGTTCAAGTTAAAAATGCAACAGCAACATCTGTTGGTGCAACTTTAGGTTTTGGTCTATGGGAAGTTAATGATGGTTCTGGAGCTGTTCAGATTGATGATGACATCTTTCCTTATGCCAACATTGCTGTACTAAGTACAAATTATGATGTTACTGGACCAGTTCAATACTCTTTTGGAACATTTAAAATTTTACCAAGAGATATTAATGATATTTCTATTGCAACAGCAATTGAAAGTTTAGACAACGTTAACGTTTCTGTTTATCCTAATCCAGTAAAAAATAGCATTAATTTTAAATTAGACATCAATGCATTTAATGTTAACATTCTTGATGTAACAGGAAAAACAGTTAAAACTATTACTTCTTTAAATAATAAATTGACAATCTCTACATCAAACTTAAACAATGGAGTTTATTTTTACTCTATTACTGATGTTGATGGAAACTTTGTTTCTACTAACAAATTTGTTGTAGCAAAATAATAACAAAATTATCACACTGAGTTTCTCGGAATGTAAAAGGCGAACCATAATGGTTCGCCTTTTTTATTGCTATAAAATTCATATCTTTAACTCTTTGTCATACTGAAGCCGCTTATATTGAGCGAAGTCGAAATAAAGTATAGAAAAGCTATGTCTATAAAAATAAACTCCTTAGAAGAATATAATAAACAATATCAAAAAAGCATTGAAGATCCAGAACAGTTTTGGGGAGACATTGCAAATACTTTTACTTGGAAAAAAAAGTGGGACAACGTACTCAATTGGAATTTTGAAGAGCCTAAAGTCAATTGGTTTGAAGGTGGTAAGTTAAACATTACCGAAAATTGTTTAGACAGACATTTAGCCACAAAAGGAGATCAGACTGCAATAATCTGGGAGCCAAATAATCCAAATGATGATGTCGTTAAACTAACCTACACAGAGCTTCATCAAAAAGTGTGCGAATTTGCCAATGTGCTAAAAATAACGGAGCAAAAAAAGGAGATAGAGTTTGTTTATACATGCCAATGGTGCCAGAACTTGCTATTGCTGTTTTAGCTTGCGCCAGAATTGGAGCTATTCATTCTGTTGTATTTGCAGGGTTTTCTGCCAAAGCTTTAGCTGATAGAATTAATGATGCTTCGTGTAATATTGTTTTATGTTCTGATGAAGCTTACCGTGGAGCAAAAATTATTCCTATTAAAAAGGTTGTTGATGAAGCATTAAAAAATACGCCTTCTATTCAAAGAAACATTGTGTTAAAACGAACAGGAAGTTCTATTAGCATGACGGAAGGAAGAGATGTTTGGTGGCATGAGGAGACAGCAAAAGTTAATTCAGCTTGCAATGCTGAGGAAATGGATGCTGAAGATGAGTTATTTATTTTATACACTTCTGGATCTACCGGACAACCAAAAGGTGTAGTTCATACCACTGCTGGTTATATGGTTTATACCAATTACAGTTTTCAAAATGTTTTTCAATATGAAAAAGAAGATGTTTATTGGTGTACTGCCGATATTGGTTGGATAACTGGGCATTCATACATTGTTTACGGCCCATTATTGGCTGGGGCAACAACAGTAATGTTTGAAGGTGTTCCCACCTGGCCAGATGCTGGCCGTTTTTGGGAAATCGTAGATAAACATCAAGTTAATATTTTTTATACTGCTCCAACAGCAATTAGAGCCTTACAGGCTTGTGATATAAACTTTGTAAACAAATATAACCTAAGTTCTTTAAAGGTTTTAGGAAGCGTTGGAGAACCAATTAATGAAGAAGCTTGGCATTGGTATAACGAAAACATTGGAAAAAAACAATGTCCGATTGTTGATACCTGGTGGCAAACCGAAACAGGCGGCATCATGATTTCACCATTAGCAGGAATTACCCCTTTAAAACCAACTTACGCAACCCTACCCTTGCCAGGAATACAGCCTTGTTTGGTTGACTCTGAGGGAAATGAAATAGAAGGTAATAATGTGGAGGGAAATTTGTGTATTAAATTTCCTTGGCCATCAATGTTAAGGACACTTTATGGCGACCATAAAAGATGTGCATCCGTTTATTTTTCTACTTATAAAGGAAAGTATTTTACTGGTGATGGTTGTAAAAGAGATGAAAACGGCATGTACCGAATTACAGGAAGAGTAGATGATGTTATTAATGTTTCTGGACATAGAATAGGAACTGCAGAAGTTGAAGATGCATTAAACACCCATCCAGATGTGATAGAAACGGCAGTTGTCGGATTCCCTCACGAAATAAAAGGACAAGGAATTTACGCTTATGCCATTTGTACTAAAAAAGTAAATGAAAGTGAGCTTAAAAAAGAGCTCTTAATACAAATTACCAAAGAAATTGGTCCTATTGCCAAACCCGATAAGATTCAAATTGTACAGGGATTACCTAAAACACGTTCCGGTAAAATAATGCGTAGAATTTTACGAAAAATTGCTGAAGGAGACACCTCTAATTTAGGAGACACAAGTACACTGTTAGACCCAAATGTTATAGAAGAAATTAAAAAAGGAGCGCTTTAGGTTTAATCATCAAAAGGACTTTTAACATTTAACAAGATTGATGTAGTTACTTGAGTATAGATCATAGTTGTCTTAATTGAATTATGCCCTAATAATTTTTGAATCACTCTAATATCTATTCCTTTTTCTAATAAATGAGTCGCATAACTATGTCGAAGAGTATGAGCTGTTATATTTTTATTAATCTTTGCTTTTTGAGCTGCTCTTTTTAACAATTTACCAAAGCTAGATGTAGTATATTTTCCTCCTTTTTGCCCTTCAAACATATACTCTTTGGGAGTATATTCTTTATAATAAACACGTAACATTACTAACAGCTTCTCAGAAAGAGGAATAATTCTATCCTTATTTCCTTTAGCAAATTTAATATGAATTATCATTCTACTAGAATCTATATCTGAAATTTTTAAGTCAATAAGCTCTCCTATTCTTAATCCTGCACTATAAACGAGAGCAATCATGCTCTTATGTTTGATGTTGGTGACTTTTCCAATTATTTTTTCAATATCTTTTTTTGATAAGATAACAGGAAGCTTTTCTGGCTTACGTTTAGGAAACAAAAACTCTAAATTAATTGAAGTATTAAAAACCTCTTTATAGTAGAGTTTAAGACCCATTGCTATTTGTTTCTGGTAAGAATATGATACTTTTTTAGTGTGTACCATGTGGTAAAAATATTTATGCAACTCGGTTTCATCAACCTTATTTAACGATTTATTAAAATACTGCTGAGCCATTTGAACAACCATAACATAACTACTAATAGTATTTTTACTATACCGCTTAACCTCCAGTATTTTCACAAAATCAGGAATAGACATAATATCACGAATTTACTCTTTTTAAGCAAAAAAATATTATTTTTATGGTAAAACAATAAGGATATGTAGCATACTCCATATATCCAATAGTTGTAAGCTATTACCCTGAAAAAATGCTATTATATAAATACCGAGGCAGTCAAAACGAAGAAGATTTCGAAAGAGATTTTTTCTCAATTGAGAAAAATTACTTTTGGGCAGCAAGTTCAGAGAAATTAAATGACCCTTGTGAAACAATGACAAATTCTGATAAGTTCATAAAACAAACAGGATTTATTAGTAAATTAATGGGTGTTAAATCTGAAAAAGATTTAAACTTTTTACACGAAAATTACAGGAATGTATTGTCTTTTGATAAAAAAATGGGAATATATTCATTATCACAAAACTATAATGATGAGCTACTTTGGGCACATTATGGAAATTCACATAGAGGATTTTGTATTGAATATGATTTCAATAGATTAATTGAGAGTTATAGTCTAAATAATGCTTATAACTTTCAAGTAAAATATAACGATAAAATCACTGAGATAGGTGTATCCGATGCAGTCCTAAATAAGAATAATCGCCTTATAATGAAAATGAGCGGATATAAATCAAAAAGATGGGAATACGAAAATGAATATAGAATTATAACTAATAATTTCGGAGAACATCATTATTATTATAATGCTGTTAAATCAATTTATTTTGGATTAAGAATAAGTGATTTTCATAAAACTGAAATTATGAATCGTCTTAAAGGTAGAGGAATAAAATACTATCAGATAGAACAAATAAAAAACACTTACAAGTTTGAGAAATCTGCCATTGAAGATATTAATGGAAATGAGATTACATATTTAAATCAAATTCCAGAGGCTACAACAAATGACAGAATCGTTAAATATGGTATTCTCAAATACAAAATGAACAGTATAGGAAAGATTGGTGAAATTGAGATTGAGCTTGAAAGAAAAATTACAGAAATTGAATTAAATTGGCTGGCAGAACTATTTTAAGAAGATTTATTTAGACAGGCTGAACGAAT
>JAESTF010000081.1 GCA_016763795.1 Flavobacteriales bacterium | reverse complement strand
TAATGGTAAACCACATATTTTAGAACATGCATTAACTGCAGATTTTGCTATTGTAAAAGCTTGGAAAGGTGATACTGCCGGAAATTTAATATTTAAGGCGACAGCCAGAAACTTTAACCCAATGATGGCAATGGCAGGAAAAATCACCATTGCAGAGGTTGAAGAACTGGTTGAAGAAGGTGAATTACATCCAAATGAAATTCATACGCCAGGAATATTTGTACAGCGAATTTTTCAAGGAACTAATTATGAAAAAAGAATTGAGCAGAGAACTGTTCGCTCACGCGAATAGTTCAATTAAATAATTTTTTGATGTAGCAATAACTCAACTATGGAAAAGAAAGAAAATATCATATTAACAAAAACGATAGCTTTTTCTTTATTAATAATTGAGTTTTGTGAAAATTTAGAAAGAGAACAAAAATTTGTTATTGCGAATCAGCTTTTAAAAGCTGGCACTTCAATTGGAGCAAACATTCATGAGGCACAAAACGCTGAAAGTAAAGCGGACTTTATTCATAAAGTAAAAATTGCAGCAAAAGAAGTGGAAGAAGTAAAGTATTGGATAATACTTTGTAAAGAAGCTAAGTCTTATCCATTCAATCAAGAATTAGAAACTCAAATTAAAGAAATAGGATTAATTATATATAAAATTCTGAGCAGTAGCAAAAAGAAATAATTGCTACATTAAAAAATTGCTTAATTATTACATTAACTATGTTAGATAAAATTGGTATTGCAAAAAGAATAGCACAAGAATTAAGAGATGGGTGGTACGTTAATTTAGGAATAGGAATACCAACATTAGTTGCCAACTTTGTGTCGGATGATATAACGGTAGAATTCCAATCTGAAAATGGAATTTTAGGAATGGGTCCATTTCCGTTTGATGGAGAAGAAGATGCAGATTTAATAAATGCAGGAAAACAAACAGTAACATTACAGCCTGGAGCTTCTATTTTCGATTCGGCAACAAGCTTTGCAATGATTCGTGGTCAACATGTTCAGTTAACTGTTTTAGGAGCAATGGAAGTGTCTCAAAACGGAGATATTGCTAATTGGAAAATACCTGGTAGAATGGTAAAAGGAATGGGAGGAGCAATGGATTTAGTTGCTTCTGCAGAGAATATTATTGTAGCCATGATGCACACGAATAAAAAAGGCGAAAGTAAAATTTTACCAACTTGCTCTTTACCTTTAACAGGTGTCGGGTGTGTAACTAAAATCATAACCAACTTGGCTGTTTTAGAAGTAAAAGATGGTGCATTTTATTTGTTAGAAAGAGCCCCTGGAGTTAGTGTTGAAGAAATTAAAGCCGCAACTGCAGGAAAGCTTATCATTCCAGATAATGTTCCTGAAATGAAAATTGATTAGACAGTTTTTCTTGATAGGAAACTAAGAATCTTAACATTATTTTACAACTCTGTTGGCTTATAGGCAACTATAAGTCTTAATTTCAGTCTTTTAAATAGCTTTATTGGAAAAATAGTACCTTGTAAAGTTATTAGAGATTGACTTGAAAATTTTAACTAACATATTACTACTCCTTTTTGGATCAACATTGCTTGCCCAAAGCCATATTGAATTTCGAGAAAATAAGGGGCAATGGAACGATAATGTAGCATATAAAGCACGGATTCCTGGAGGAAACTTGTACTTAGAAAAACAAGGCCTAACCTATCAATTTTATAATGAAGAGGATCATCTTCGAATAGATGCTCTACATCACGGAACAATTAAAAACCCTAGCCATCAAGATTCTATTATCCACATGCATGCATTTAAAGTAGAATTTTTAAATGCATTATCTCCAGAGCTTATTCCATCAGTAGGCCGTTCTGATTATGAGAATTATTATAGAGGAAATGACATTACAAAATGGGCTTCTTATGTTCATAAATATGAAAAAATTGAGTATCAAGAAATTTACGAGAACATTGGGCTTAAGTTTTACCTGAAGGATTATTATTTAAAATATGATTTTATTGTTGCTCCGAACGGGAATCCTCAGCATATAAAACTAAAATATAAAGGAGTTAATAATATTTATATTCAAGATGGGAATTTACATATACAAACATCTGTAAATGAGGTAATAGAACAAAAACCTTACGCTTATCAAATTATAAAAGGAAAGGAAAAAGAAGTGAAATGTAATTATAAACTTGATGGAGACGTACTTACATTTAATTTTCCAAGAGGATATAGAAAAAATTTCCCTTTAATTATTGATCCAACATTAGTATTTGCTTCTTATTCGGGATCAACAGCAGATAATTTTGGTTATACGTCAACTTTTGATGAAACAGGACATCTATATGCAGGGGGAATTACATTTGGAGTAGGATATCCCACAAATATAGGTGCTTATCAAGAAATATTTGGAGGAGGAACAACAGATATTTCTATTACTAAATTTTCTTCTGATGGAACTTCATTAATATACTCTACCTATCTAGGAGGGAATGTAAATGAGAACCCACATAGTTTAATTGTAAACAGTAATAATGAGTTATTAATTTTTGGAACGACAAATTCTACAGATTTTCCCGTAACACTTAATGCGGCAGATATTTCTTACAATGGAGGTTATGATATGTTTGTTGCTAAACTTAGCTTTGATGGAGGAACATTGTTGGGGTCAACATATATTGGAGGAGAATTAGATGATGGTTTAAATTCCACAGCACCTTTACGTTATAATTATGCTGACGACTTTAGAGGAGAGATAATAATTGATGAAACCGATGATGTTTATATTGCAAGTACAACTTACTCTGTAGGTTTTCCTACAACGGCAGGTGTAATTCAAAGTAGTTTGGTTGGACAAAATGATGCTTGTATTTTTAAGTTGTCATCCGATTTATCCACGTTAGATTGGAGCACATATTTAGGAGGAACAGCCAGTGATGCAGCTTATTCTTTACAGTTTAGTGTTAACGGAAATATTTTAATTACAGGAGGTACATTAAGTGCTGATTTTCCAACAACAGTAGGGGTTGTTCAACCAGTATTTTTGGGTGGTGTTGACGGTTGGTTGACCAAAATAAATAGTAATGCAACAGCTATTATAGCAAGCACTTATGTTGGGACATCAGCTTATGATCAAGCTTTTTTTGTGCAGTTAGATACTGCTAATAATGTTTATGTGGTAGGTCAGACAGAAGGTGTTTATCCAATAACACCTATCACAGTTTATAATAATCCAAATAGTGGACAGTTTATTCATAAATATACATCAGACTTATCCTCAACTATATTTTCTACCACTTTCGGAACAAGTTCTGGAGGAATAGATATTGCTTTATCAGCTTTCTTGGTAAATGAATGTAATTATATTTTAGTTTCAGGTTGGGGAGGATCATTAAATGTTCAAGCAGGAAGTGCAACCAATAGCACTACAAACGGATTGCCAATTACATCTGGAGCCATCCAGCCAATAACTGATGGTCAAGATTATTATTTAATGATGTTGGGAGAAGATGCTGATACATTAATTTATGCTACTTTTTTTGGAGGAAATACTAGCAGAGATCATGTTGATGGAGGGACTAGCCGATTTGATAAAAAAGGGATTGTTTATCAGGCTGTGTGTGCCTCCTGTGCAAGCTCTACTAGTGATTTTCCGACAACACCAGGTGCGTGGTCTAATCTTGACAGTAGTTCCAATTGTAATTTGGGGGTATTTAAACTAGATTTAACACAGTTAACTGCTGATGCAGAGGTGTATACAACGCCTTTTTATTGTATTGGAGATACTGTTTATTTTGAGAATAGAAGTAACGGAGGGTATAAGTACGACTGGTATTTTGGCGATGGAGATAGTGCCTCTATTTTTGAGCCTAGTCATGTTTATAATGCAGTAGGTACTTACAATGTGATGTTAGTTGCATTAGATTCTATCTCTTGTATTGCTATGGATACAGATTATGTTCAGATTTTTGTGGCGGGTCTTACAGAAGCTATAATTGACCCAATTGATGAAATTTGTAGAGGAGATAGTATTCAATTAATTGCCAGTGGTGGAGTAGGTTATATTTGGTTAGCAAACAATAACATGTCTGATGATACGACTGATACAATAATGGTCTGGCCAGATTTTACTACAACTTATGTTGTAATAGTAACAGATAGTTGTGGGGCAGATACTACAGATATTGAAGTAGTCGTTCATCAGCGAAACATCTCGGTTAGTGAAGATACCTTAATTTGTTTAGGAAATTCTGCTCAGTTATCGGCTACAGGAGGAGGGAGTTATTTATGGAGTCCTGCAATAACTTTAAATAATAATGCTATTTTAAACCCTATTGCAACACCAGATACATCCACTATTTATACGGTTATAGTTACCGATATCTTTAATTGTGTTTGGGATACTTTTGTAACTGTTTTTGTTGATACTGTTTTGCCAGAAGCAAAGGTGAGTCCAGATATATTATTATGCAGAGGGGATACTTTGTCGCTTTATGCGATAGGAAATGATTTATCTTTTTCATGGTCTCCTACCAATACTATTGGAAACCCAACAGATTCTGTTATAATGGTATTCCCTCTTATACTAACAACTTATACGTTAGAAGCATCTAATTGGTGTGGAGTAGATATTGCGACAGTAGATGTTGAGGTTCAAACTAAAACGAGCACAATAGTTGATGATACACTTGTTTGTGTTGGTGACCGGGTAAATTTATGGGCTAATGGAGGTGATTCTTATCTTTGGCATTCTGATAATAATTCATACATCTCAACAGATGAGAGTATAAGCTCGAATATATATAAACCAACAATTTTTTATGTTGATATAACACAAGCGCTTGGATGTGAAACTGTTTTGTCTGTTTTTGTTGATACATTACCTTATCCTAACATTAATTTAGGAGAAGACTTAAAGATCGCTTGGAGTTCCGATTTTACGCTTAATCCTACAATTATTGATGCGATTAGCTACATATGGATGCCTAGTGACGGGTTGAGTTGTTCAGATTGTCCTAATCCAACAGTATCAATTAAAAACTCGATAACTTATGTTTTAACTGTAGAAACAGCTAATGGTTGCGTAGCTTCAGATACAATAAATATTGTTTTTGATGGAGCCATTTATGTTCCTAATTCTTTTACTCCTGATGGAGATGGAAACAATGATATTTTTTATGCTTACGGAGTAGATATTATAGAATTTAAGATGTCCATTTTTGATAGATGGGGAGAACAACTGTTTTATTCAGAAGAGATGAGCATTGGTTGGGAAGGAACACATAATGGGAATTTACTAAAAAATGATGTTTACGTTTGGAAAATAAAATTTGAAGATGCGATAGGAAATAGAGGTGAAATGTACGGAACAGTTACTTTAGTAAGATAAATTACAATTGAATGAAAAAAATAGCAACTAGCTTACTTGTATTGATTTCTCTTTCATTAAACGCAGGGACTATAACAGTACAAATGTAAATGATTCCGGATTAGGTTCTTTAAGAGGTGCTATTAACATTGCTAATTCAGGAGATACGATTAGGTTTTTACCTAATTTAATAGTTGGAGGAAATGATACTATTAAATTAAACTCAATTATACCAATTAATAAGTCTTTGGTTTTTAAGGGACTTTATAATATAATAGATACATTGTTTATTAGTGGTCAAAAAACAAATGGAATATTTCAGTTCGATTTAACATCTACGGTTAAAAACATTACGATAGATAGTTTATCATTAATAAGAGGAAAGTCCAATTTTCATGGGGGGGCAATTTATTTTAATGGAGATAGTCTATTTGTTCTCAATTCTAGCTTAACAGATAATGAAGGGATTTATGGGGGTGCAATTTATTCTAATCTTACTACCGCACAAATGATAATTGATAATTCGTGTATTAAAAATAATAAAGCAGGTAATGGAGGTGGAATTTACTCAAAATCATTATTTGACTCTAGCATTTGTATAACCAATAGTTTTATTAATGATAATGAGGTGAGTACTGATGGAGGTGGAGTTTATGGGGTTTCTATCATTGTTGATAATTCTGAAATCAATAATAATAGAGCATATAATGGCGCGGGAATTTATTCTGACATTAATTATGCAACTTCTTTTTTAGCTATTAATAATTCTGAATCGGCATTTAATTTTGTCACTAATAAAGGTGCTGGAATTTATGTTGGAGCTTTAAATATGAAAAACACTGTTCTACATAGTGATACTGCTGTTTATGGTGGAGCGTTATATATCTCTGCGCCATCACAATCTATTACAATGATATCGAACTCAACATTGTACAATAATTATGCAGGAATTGGAGGGGCAATTTATTCAATTCCTTCAGATTCTTCTTTTTTAACGATAGATAGCTCTGTAATAAGAAATAATTATGGACATCATGGTGCGGGAATCAATGTTACAACATCCATAAAGTCTGTAACTAAGATTTTAAACTCTGAAGTAATTAATAATACCTCTTTTCAATATGGAGGGGGAGTTAATTTATCGAACCTTCACAATTATACTAATTTGCAATTATTGGTAAAAAATACTGTGATAAAAAACAATGAAGCAACTATTCAAGGAGGTGGCATTTATTGTCAAACAACAGGAACGACAGATAGTTCTAAGATAGTTGTTGAAATAGATAGTTCGGTAATAGATAGTAATTTATCAAATAATGGAGGGGGAATTTTTATAATAGCAAGAGCCGATTTTAATTCAAAAGCAATTTCAATAATTGATGTAAAAAATTCTACTATAAGCAATAATGTAGCCATAACTAATGGTGGAGGAATTTTTGTGGAATCAAATACCACAGGGTCGGGAGGGACAGTTGCAGAATCGGAATCTACGGTAAATATTAATACTTCAACCATAACTAGTAATTTGGCAGGGTTAAAAGGAGGGGGAATATATGTTGAATCTAATTCTAATACTTCATCAAGCTCTCAAGTTAAACTGATTAATACTACAATGGTTTATAATGGTGCTGGAGTTTACAATTACACCACTTCTCCAGGTTTAGATAAAAGTGAAACGATTATAGAAAGTAGCATTTTAGCATTAAATGGCACCAGTTTATTTTCGGATACTTTGATTTCGTTTGGCTACAATGTTTTTTCTGATGCGACTGTCTTAGGAAGTGTAATTACAGATCAATTAAATGTAGATTCAATGATGTTAAATTTAGGCTCTTTACAAAGTAGTGGAGGGTTAACATTTACATTAATTCCTGGAGTAGGAAGTGTTGCTGTTGATATGGGAAGTCCTT
>JAESTF010000080.1 GCA_016763795.1 Flavobacteriales bacterium | reverse complement strand
TCAGAAGTCAGAAGTCAGAAGTCAGAAGTCAGAAGTCAGAAGTCAGAAGTCAGAAGTCAGAAGTCAGAAGTCAGAAGTCAGAAGTCAGAAGTCAGAAGTCAGAAAGATTATTTTTTTACACCATCAATTAACCTTTTACCAAATAAACTTATAAACTGTTTTACCAATGCTAAAATCCTACTATAAAAAAAATACTATAGAAGCTGGTTGCGATGAAGCTGGAAGAGGCTGTTTAGCTGGTCCTGTTTATGCTGGTGCTGTAATTTTACCACCTGATTATAAAAACAAAATACTCAATGATTCTAAACAAATTTCAGAAAAAAAAAGAGAGCTTTTAAGAATAGAAATTGAAAAAGAAGCCATTGCATTTGGAGTTGGAATTGTTGATAATATTGAAATTGATGAAATTAACATCTTAAACGCTTCTTTTTTAGCCATGCACCGAGCTGTTGAACAGTTAAAGGCTACTCCTGAGCTATTACTCATTGATGGAAACCGATTTAATCCCTACCCTAACATTCCACATGAATGCATTATAAAAGGTGATGCAAAGTTTTTAGCTATTGCTGCTGCATCTATTTTAGCAAAAACATATCGTGATGATTTTATGTTTGCTGCGCACGAAAAACATCCGGAATATGCCTGGAACAAAAACAAAGGGTATCCAACAAAAGTACATAGAGAAGCGATAAGAAATATCGGTACAACAGATATTCACAGAATGACTTTTAGATTATTACCTGAACAGTTAAAGTTGAAATCATAATTTTCTTAGCTTTTTTTAAACTTTCAATCTTTGCAATTTTCAACTCACTAACGTATATTTACGTCCCTTTTAAAAGTGATTAAATGACTTACGAAAATAGCTTAGAATTTGCATTAAAATTAGACGAGCAAGATGAATTAAAATCTTACAGAGATAAATTTCATATTCCGGTAATCAATGGTAAAGAGATCATTTATTTTACGGGAAACTCTTTAGGATTACAACCAAAATCTACTAAAGACTACATTAACCAAGAGTTAGATGATTGGGCTCAATGGGGTGTTGAAGGACACTTTTTAGGAAAAAATCCTTGGTTTGCTTACCACGAAATGTTTGCTAAACCAATTTCGAAAATAGTTGGTGCTACAGAGCAAGAAGTTGTGGTAATGAATAACCTTACGGTTAATTTAAACTTGTTATTGGTTTCTTTTTATCGACCTACAACTACTCGTTATAAAATTTTATGTGAAGCAAAAGCTTTTCCTTCCGATCAATATGCATTAGAAATGCAAGTGAGAAATACAGGTTTAAATCCTGATGAGGCAATTATTGAAATTGCACCAAGGGAAGGTGAACGAACAATTCATAATGAAGATATTATTACTGCAATTGAAGAAGCTGGAGATACTTTAGCTTGTGTAATGATTGGTGGGGTAAATTATTTTACTGGTCAAGTTTTTGATATGAAAGCCATTACAGAAGCAGCTCATAAAGTTGGTGCTAATTGTGGTTTCGATTTAGCCCATGGAGCAGGAAATATAGAATTAAAATTACACGATTGGGAGGTAGATTTCGCCTGTTGGTGTTCTTATAAATATTTAAATTCAGGACCTGGAGGAGTTTCAGGTGTTTTTATTCATGAAAAACATTGTAATAATACTGAACTACCACGTTTTGCGGGTTGGTGGGGGCAAGAAAAAGAAACTCGTTTTTTAATGGAAAAAGGCTTTAATCCAATAAAATCTGCCGAAGGATGGCAAATGAGCAACGCCCCAGTTTTATCAATGGCAGCACATAAAGCGGCTATTGATATTTTTGATGAAGTTGGCATGGAAAAGCTCCTTAAAAAACAAAGAATCCTTTCTGGTTATTTAGAGTTTATTGTTGATGATATTAACTCACAACTCACAACTACCGACACATCACTTGAAATAATTACCCCAAGAAATTGGAAAGAAAGAGGCTGTCAGGTATCCGTAATCGCTCATGGTTATGGAAAAGATTTATTTGATGAATTAACCGAAGAAGGAATTATTTCTGACTGGAGAGAACCCAATGTAATTCGTATGGCTCCAATTCCATTATATAATTCATACGAAGATATTTACCGTTTTGGAGAAATTTTAACAAAAGCATTAAAATGAAAACAGCAACAATTGTAGGCGCAGGATTAGTTGGTTCGCTTTGGGCAGTTTACCTAGAGAAAGCTGGTTATAAAGTTAAAATATTTGAATTAAGAGATGACATTCGTAAAGCTGATATCTCTGCTGGAAAATCAATCAATTTAGCACTGTCGGATAGAGGTTGGAAGGCGCTAGAAACTGTAGGAGTTGATAGTGAGGTAAGAAAAATGGCGATTCCTATGTCCGGCAGAATTATGCACGATACTGCTGGTAATTTAACACGACAAGCATACGGAAAAGAAAGTCAGGCAATTTATTCTGTTTCGCGTGGTGGCGTTAATGCCAAATTGATGGACATTGCTGAAGAAAGTGGGAATGCTGAAATTTTTTACAATGAAAAATGTATTGGTGCTGACCTTAAAAATGGAATTGTTTATCTAGAAAACACTATCACCAAAGAAAAAACTGAAGTAAAATCGGATGTGGTTTTTGGTACCGATGGAGCCTTTTCAGCTATTCGATATAATGCATTTCAAAAAATAGATCGATTTGATTATAGCCAAACATATATTGGAGATGGTTATAGAGAAATTTTGTTGCCCGCCAATGAAAATGGCTCGTACAGATTAGATAAAAATGCATTGCATATTTGGCCTAGGGGTAAATTTATGCTAATTGCACTACCCAATGAAGATGGTTCCTTTACCTGTACCTTATTTATGCCATTTGAAGGTGAGAATTCTTTTGAAACATTGACTTCTAAAGCGGCTGTAGATAATTTCTTTAAAACAACATTTAGCGATTTTTATGAAATGATGCCCAACATTGCTGATGCTTGGAAAGACCATCCCCTTTCATCTTTGGCAATTGTACGTTGTTACCCTTGGACACATGGTAAAACAGCCCTAATGGGTGATGCAGCACATGCAACAGTACCGTTTTACGGACGAGGAATGAACTGTGGTTTTGAAGATTGTACTGTAATGTGGGACTTAATGCAGAAGCACAATGAAGATTGGGAAAAAGTATTTGAGGAATGTCAAATTTTAAGAAAACCCGATGGCGATGGTGTTCAAGATTTATCCTTACACAATTACCATGTAATGCGTGATTTTGTTGGAGACCCAAAATTCCTATTGCAAAAGAAAATTGAGGCAATTTTTTCAGCCAAACATCCTGATAAATGGTTACCACTGTATAGTCAAGTTACATTTAGCGACATTCGCTATTCTGTAGCATGGGAAACAGGACAGAAGCAAGATGCCATTATGAAAAATGTAATGGCACAATTTGATGATATAGAAAACGTTTGGGATAGCACAGAAGTTGAACAAGCAATACTCTCAAAAATTTAATTTTACATGAAAAAATTACTCATTATACCTATTTTACTAATTACAATAACTGTAGTTGGACAACATAAAAAGCAAAAAGGTGCTGGTTTGTACAACACTGGTCAAAATTCTGTTGACAAAGGTTGGTATTTCGGATTAGGATTAACCTATATGGCAGCGTATAATAATGAAACAGCTGACTTTTCGGATACGCTAAACCCTACTTTAAACTACAAATATCTTGCTGATCCTAAGGGAAAATTTGGTGCACTTGCCGAAGTAGGAATGTTTAAAATGACCGACAGGAAGTTTATTAATTATAGAGATTTTGGTTTAACTTGGAAATGGTTTAGAGGTGGTGAAGATTATACTGCTGAAACATACACCAATGATGTACTTACTTCTACCTCAACAGTTGAAGGTTCTTATGGAGATCATTTAATCTCTGCTCATTTTAACTTGGGTTTTCGTTTTGATGCTTCTGAAGATTTGTTTTATGTAAATGGTTTAGGATTAAATGCCGACTATCATCTTATTAAAGGGAGAACAGCAACGCCACAAATACCAACAAATGATAATTATGTTGCTGGACCTGATGCTTTTTTAGGAGAACTCCACTACTTTTTTGGTATTGGTTTTAAAACAGGGAAACGTTTAATTATTATGCCAATGATAGAAACTCCTATTTTAGCATTACTACCTTTTAACCACATAAAATCTACTCACCCATATTATAATACTAGAGCACGACCATTTTTGTTAAGAGTACGTTTTATGTTCTTAAAAAAAGGTTCTAAATCGTGCCCAGCGGTATTTAACCCTATGGGGATTGACCCAAATGGAAATGGGCCTAAATAATACTAGCAACAACAAACAACTATATTCGTTTATAAACATTTACACTTAGGAAAAGGATTTGTTTTACTCAGTTTTAAGACCTTTTTGTTATATTTGAGTCAACACATAACGCGAATAAAGAATACTAGTGTTCTTTATGCTGTTATTATCTACAATCATTAAAAATATGAAACAGTTAATATCAATTATCTTGATTCTTCCTTTATGCTCCTTTTCTCAAGACTTTGGAGACTACATTAAAGAAAATGCAATTGAAATAGAAAACAACAATAATTTATCTCAAGAAGTTTATGATTCTATCTCTAGGTTTGAGTTAATAATGGTTGGCGAAATGCACGGGACTCAAGAGCCTTCATCATTTGTTGAATCATTGTCAAAATTGATTGCGGAAAAAGAAGGAGCAGTTTCAGTTGGACTTGAAATTCCAATTAATGAATTATCTAACTTTATAGAAAGCCCAACAGAGAACAATCTGTTAAATTCAAATTTTTTCTCTAAAAAAAATGTTGATGGTAGAAATGGGCAATCTTGGTTTGATTTAATTCTGCATTGTACTAAAGATACGAACATAAATCTCTTTTTTTTCGATAATGTAAATACTACAAAAAATGAAAAAAGAGACAGTATAATGTATGTAGGTATTAAAAATCAAAAATTTCAATTCCCTAAAAATAAAATAATTACTATTTCAGGTAATATCCATAATTGGAGAATACCATTTAATGATATGACAACAATGGCAATGTATTGTTTAAAGGATACTATGAACTTTTCATATGATAAAATCTGTTCTATCAGTCACACTTATTCGGAAGGAACTATGCTTAACAATATCGGAAATGGTCTTGAATTATCGACAATTCCTTTTGAAGAAAACATCTATTCTAAATCGATTGATTATGAGAACTATTTAGTTTTTTATGAATTTGGTAAAGAGAACAGATACAACTGTTTATATTATACTAAAAAAGTAAATCACTCAAAAGAAATAAAAAAGTAGATAACATTAGCTAAAAAAATATAGAGGTTCATCTATAAATTTCTAGTTTAGAATTTTGAATATATAACACCAAATTTTTGATTTTTTCAACCATTATAACCTAAAAAAACCACAAAATTTGGCTATTAAAAACTGGAAACAGAGTACTTTTACCTCTCTCCTACATTTCTTAGCCAGGCCATTGTGGTTGATTAACTTATGATTTTTACAACTCGACCATATTTAAAATACCTGCTCCCTATCCCAGTAATATTTGGTTTAGTTGTTCTCACATTCTTGATTCTAGGAATTGATCAAAAGACCGAAGTTCAAAAGTCTGCCTTAATGTATTTAATACCTATTATTTTAATCTTCTTTTTCTTACTGCCTTTTTTTACTTTTAAATATTTCAAAACAGTAAGCCGAGAAAACAACCAATGGATTATTAGATATCCTTACTTAGGTAAAAAGGTAGTTTTAACCAAAAAAAACGTAACTAAAATTGAGATAGTTAAAAACATTAGTAATAGCAGCCTTCCTTCGCATACCCAAATTAACATAAGGACATCAAGTGGGAAATCAATTTACATAAATTCACTGGAGCTATCAAATTTTTCAAAACTAAGACAGTTAATTACAAAAGATTTTAGAAAAATAGTAGAAGTTTCTGATTTTTTGACAAGAAAGAGGAAAAGCTAACCACAACAACTGTATAAAACACAACATACAGCTGTCGTTGCAAGCCATTCTTCAGGTTCCGCTGCTACGATATGTTCAAACATCTGTTTTGCTTATGTTCGATTATCAGTTTTCAAAAATCCAAAAGCTTTTCGCATTCCTTGTTCAAAATTTGAATAACCTAATGTTGACCTATTTAATGGATACATTGTTATTTTTTATACGATTCTCTTTTTCTTACTTTTGCGGCTATAAAAAAATTCTAAATGAAAAAAGCCTTTATTTTAGCCGTGAGCTGTATCTGTATTCTTACAAGTTGTGAACAACCCAAAGAAAAAAAGATCACCAATAAATATACAGAGGAGCCACATTCCTTCGCTCAACCTAATAACGCCATCATTACACATTTAGATTTAAATATCGATGTTAACTTTAATACTCATGTTATCAGCGGAACAGCAACCTATAACATTGTAAATAATGGCGCCACGGAAATTATTTTAGATGCTAAACATTTAGATATTAGCGAGGTAAAAGCCGATGGAAAAGAAACAACGTTCACATTGGGCGATATGGATGAGCAACTGGGTCAACCATTGACCATTGTTATTAAAGAAACCACTAAAAAAATCGCAATCACTTATAAAACAACATCTAAAACCGAAGCCTTGCAATGGTTAAACGCTCAACAAACGGCAGATAAAACACATCCTTTTCTCTTTACCCAAGGTCAGGCAATTTTAACACGTACATGGATTCCGATTCAGGATAGTCCGCAAATTCGGATTACTTACAATGCTACAGTTAAAGTACCTTCCGATTTAATGGCTGTAATGAGTGCAGAAAATCCAAAGAAAAAAACAGCAGATGGCATCTACAATTTTAAGATGGTGCAACCCATCCCAGCCTATCTCATTGCGCTTGCCATTGGCGATATCGAATATAAAGCTATAAGTGATAGAACTGGTGTTTATGCTGAAAAATCAATGATTGATAAGGTTTTTCATGAATTTTCTGATATGGAAAAAATGGTTCTTGCTGCCGAGAAATTATACGGTGCTTACGATTGGGAACAATTTGACGTTATTGTACTACCGCCAAGTTTTCCTTTTGGTGGTATGGAAAATCCTAGATTGACCTTTGCCACTCCTACTGTTATTGCAGGCGACAAAAGTTTAACCTCACTTGTGGCGCACGAATTGGCGCATTCATGGTCAGGCAATTTAGTGACCAATGCTACATGGAATGACTTTTGGCTTAATGAAGGCTTTACAGTCTATTTCGAAATCAGGATTATGGAAGCACTCTATGGCAAAGAACGTGCTAATATGTTAGCACTTATCGGCCGTCAGGATTTAGATGAAGAATTGGAATCCTTAAAAGATACCCCTAATGACACCAAACTAAAATTAGATCTAAAAGGTCGAAGTCCTGATGATGGTATGAACAGCATTGCCTACGATGAAGGTTATTTGTTTTTAAGAACTCTTGAAGAAAAAGTAGGTCGTAAAAAAATGGATGCCTTTTTAAAATCATATTTTAAGAAGAATGCCTTTTCAACTACAAATACCGAAGATTTTATCACTTATCTCAACACCAATTTGTTGGAGAAGAACGACATCACCTTTAATACCAAAGAATGGATATACGAGCCAGGCGTTCCAGATAATGCTGCAATCATTCAATCTGATGCTTTTTCATCTGTCGAAAAAATCTTACAAACATTTATAGACACCAAAACGATTGACTCCACCTCAACCAATCGATGGACACCACAAGAATGGGTTCATTTTGTCCGCAATTTCCCCGAAGATATCAAGATTGAGCAGATGCAACAATTAGACGACACCTTTAATTTTACAGAATCAACCAACTCTTATATTAGTATGGTTTGGTATGAGCAGTCAATCCTAAATGGCTATCATGGCAACAAGGTCGATTCCAAAATTTCGGAATTCTTAAATACCGTTGGAAGACGTTGGTATGTAACAACTCTTTTTAAGGCATTTAAAAAAGCAGATCGCATTGATGAAGGATTAACGATTTATAAAACTGCACGACCAAATTACCATTCCGTAACTACGAATACGGTTGATGCCTTGTTGGGATATAATATATAAAAGAGTATATTTTTGAATATATAACAAGTTCTGAACCATTAAAGCAAAATTGTGCTAAAATTCAAAATAATTACCTGAAATTATTAAATTATAACTTTAAAAAACATTAGAGGAATCAAAGTCTGATATGAAAAACATAAATTGTAAAAAGAACAAAACGACTCACAACACCGTCTATAATTAATTACTTGGTTCTAGAATACTTACGAAAGTCTTCACAAATTTTCTAATCGATTTTTATTCGCTAAATTTAGTTGCTTATCCACGCAACTAACCATACACCAAATGCTCTAAAGAATTATATACTTAACAATACATAAAAGCTTTAAAACGACTTTTACATTAAACATTACCAAGCACACAGCCAAAAAAACTACTAAATTGAAGAAAGAATACATTTTTAAATCTAAAAGGCTCGGATTTCGCAATTGGACTGAAAAAGACTTGACAGAGTTTGCTAAAATAAATGCTGATTTAGATGTTATGGAGCATTTCCCAAAGCCACTAACAAAAAATGAAACTTCTGAATTTATTGACAGACTTCAAAATCATTATAAAAAAAATGGGTATAATTACTTTGCAACAGAAATTTTAAAAACAGGAGAATTAATTGGGTTTATAGGTTTAGCGTATCAAAATTATAAAACAGACTTTACACCTGCGACAGACATTGGATGGCGATTAAAAAAAAATGCTTGGGGAAATGGATATGCAACCGAAGGAGCAAAAAAATGTCTTGAATATGGGTTTAATGAACTGAATTTAGATAGAATTATTTCGGTTTACACGAATAAAAATAAAAAATCGGAGAATGTCATGAAAAAAATTGGGATGGAAAAAATTGGAGAATTTAATCATCCAAAATTGAAAGAATATCCAGAATATGAAAAATGCGTTTGTTATGAAATAAAGAAAATCGTGTGGCAAAACATAACTAATAAGTGCTAAAACCAGAAGCGGACTTATTCTAAACTGCAGCACTAATAATAGCCACAACTGTTTTCTGTAATGATGCGTTGTTAATTAAAAGTTAAAAATAATTTCTTCCTAAAAATTTTATTAATATTTGTGGTATACCATTCAAAAACATAAAAAATGAGATCACAATTTTTAGTATTAATAACCTGCTTATTAATAAGCTTAATTACAAATGCACAATCTGAATTAATAGTTTCAAGATATGTTCAACTCCCAAAAGACAGTGTTGTGAGTAAACAACTTATTTCTGACTTAAATAATTTTCTAATTTCAACACAAGAACCGAATTCAAACAATCTATATATTCTTCCCAAAGAAAAAATTGAAACATTTATTTTAATTGATGAATTTAAAGGAATTGAGAATTCAAGAGGTTTTAAAGACAAACATTTTTACAAACCATATCTTACTAATGTTTTAAAAATGGATAGTAGTAAATATTTAATCCAATTGTCTCATATTGGTGTTAGTGATAGTATTCCATATTTAAGAACAGAATTCAAATTAATAGCTCAAAAGTCAACTGATAAATTTTTATTTTCTTCTCCACTAATAGAAAACACAAAAAAATGGAAGACCAAATCTATTAAAAATTGCATCTTTTATTATAGAGACACATTAAACCTATTGAATGCGAGAGATTACGTCAATATGTCAAAAGATTTTGATAAAAAACTAAACGCTGAAAATAAAACGACAAAAATCTATTGTACAAATAGCAGAATGGAACTACTACAATTAATTGGAGTAGATTATAAATTAGATTACAACGGAAGGACTTCTGGTGTTTTTAGTGCTTTAAATAAAAATGAACAATTGATAGTTTTAGGAAATAACAATGGAATGTTTAACAATTTTGACCCACACGATTTATGGCATGATAGGTTAAGTCTTGTCATCTCAAGAAGAAAAGTAAACAACCCTGTAGATGAAGGTTGTGCTTACCTATACGGTGGAAGTTGGGGCATGAGTTGGAATACAATATTTAAACGTTTTATGGAGAAAATAGCAAATAATAAAGATGCTGATTGGACCTATTACAAAGAGAATAAAACAAACTTTGGAGAAAGTCAATCAGAACACCTAATGGTAGATTATGTAATTAACGCATTGATTATTAAAAAAATTGAAACAGAAATAGGGTTTTCTGGTGTTTGGCAATTATTAAATTGTGGTAAATATGAAAAAGGAAATGAAAATTATTACAATACACTTCATCAAATAATTGGTATCTCAAAAAAGAATTATAATAAAGAGGTTTGGAAGTTGGTAAAAAAAGAAAATAAATAACCAATTATAGGAAGTCTCTTTAAAGAATGAAAAATGGAGTGCTTATAAAAAATACTGATGTAATAGTATATACATGAATTAGTAGTTTTGCAATTATATTCACAATCTATTTGTGGGCATTTGTAAATGAAGAAAATCATTGGGAATTATTTGGAACTGAATTTGAACAATTCTTAACTAGATAATAAACTGATTCCTTTCTTATTTTCCTTCCCTCTTATTATTCCATTTATTAGAAAGAGAAAAGTAACACGCTTAATTATTGTAATATTTAGTATTCTATTTTTTCTATTTTTAACAATCTCTTTAAACGTATTTTTAGATTAAAACACTTGCTAACACAAACCAAATTAAAACAATAATTTATTGAAACTGTTAACTAAATAATCAAGAAATCCTACTCCAATTAATCTTATTACCAAGAAGTTGTTTTAAAGTAGATACCAAACGGTGGTTTTTATCTAATACTAAATTAGTGTCTTCTTCTAAAATTTGTAGCGCAATGTCTCTTGCATATTGTACTATTTGAGCATCACTCACTAAATCTGCTATATTTAAATTTAATAATCCACTTTGCTGTGTCCCTTGGAGATCTCCCGGTCCTCGAAGTTTCAAATCTACCTCACTCAACTCAAACCCATCATTAGTTTTTACCATGGTATCCATTCGTAATCTACCATCAGCACTTAGTTTATTACCCGTCATTAAAATACAAAACGATTGCTCTCCTCCCCTACCAACTCTGCCTCTTAATTGGTGTAATTGAGATAAACCAAAGCGCTCAGCACTTTCAATAATCATTACACTTGCATTAGGCACATTTACTCCTACTTCAATTACCGTAGTGGCTACCATAATTTGAGTTTCACCTTTTACAAAACGCTGCATTTCAAATTCTTTGTCAACAGCTTTCATTTGTCCATGTACAATGCTTATTTGATAGGTTGGTTTTGAAAAACGTCTTTCAATACTTTCATAACCATCCATCAAATCTTTATAATCCATTTTTTCGGATTCTTTAATGAGGGGATAAACAATATAAACTTGTCTACCTTTTTTGATTTCTTCTTCCATAAAGCCAAAAATCTTTAATCGAGAGGAGTCAAATCGATGTATCGTTTTAATTTCTTTTCTACCAGGAGGTAATTCATCAATTACCGAAACATCTAAATCTCCATAAAAAGTCATAGCTAAAGTTCTTGGAATTGGAGTTGCAGTCATAACTAGAACATGGGGAGGAACAATCTTACCTGTTTTAGAGTCTGGGCTCCCTTTCCTCCATAATTTAGAACGTTGTTGTACACCGAACCGGTGCTGTTCATCAATTACTACAAAACCTAGTTTTTGAAACTTCACTTTATCTTCAATCAAAGCATGTGTTCCTATCAAAATATCAAGTTCTCCATTTTCTAATTGTTCATGGATTTCTCTTCGCTTTTTAACTTTTACTGACCCTGTTAATAGTTGAACATTCAAACCAAGCCCTTTTAACAATTCTGTTATTCCTTCGTAATGTTGGTTGGCTAAAATTTCGGTAGGAGCCATCAAACAAGCTTGGTAACCATTATCAATTGCAATTAAAATACTCATTAGTGCTACAATAGTTTTACCACTACCAACATCTCCTTGTAATAAACGGTTCATGTGCTTCCCATAACCCACATCGTCCCTTATTTCTTTTAACACCTTTTTTTGAGCTCCCGTTAATTCAAAGGGTAATTTCTCATTATAAAACTGGTTAAAACAATCTCCAACCCTATTAAAAACAGCTCCTTTAATGGTATCTTTTTTAATTACTTTTTGCCTCAGCAAATGCATTTGTAGGTAAAATAATTCTTCAAACTTTAAGCGATACCTTGCTTTTTGCAATAAATGTTCATTTTCTGGTGCATGAACATTAACTACAGCTCTTTCTTTATCAATTAACTTTAATTGTTCAATAATAGAAATAGGCAATGTTTCTTGAATTTTATTACCCAATTGCACAATAAGATTTTGCTGTATTTTATGAATTCCTTTAGCTGTCAAGCCCATTCTCGAAAGGATTTCTGTAGTAGGATAAACAGCTTCTAATGTAACTTTATTCGCAATTAATGATTGATCTACTTCATCTAAATCTGGATGAGCAATATTGTATCGATTATTGTATCTTGATGGCTTACCGTAAGCAACATACTCCTTACCAATAACAATAGAAGATGCCAACCACTTAATTCCTTTAAACCAAACTAATTCTATTTCCCCAGTTTCATCTTTAAGTATAGCAACTAATCGCTTTCCTCTTCGTTCTCCTAAAGTTTTTAACTCTACTATTTTTCCGATAAGCTGGATATGAATTTCTTCAGAATTAATATCTGAAATACTTAAAACCTTCGATTTATCAATATACCTAAAAGGGTAATAAACCAACAGTTGACCAAAAGTAGCAATACCTAACTCTTTCCGAAGCATTTCTGCTCGCTTTGGTCCAACTCCTTTTAGGAATTCTATTTTAGTATCTAAAAAGTGGTTTGACATTAAGCGAATTTAAACAGAAAACCCTCAACATATAATGCTGAGGGTTTTAAAATTTAAACAAATTTATTGTTAAATATTCTGAGCCCCCAATAAAACAACTGGGTTTTCCATATATTTTTTAAATGAATTTAAGAATTTAGATCCTGCAACACCATCAACTACTCTGTGATCACACGAAAGTGTCACTTTCATAACATTACCTGGAACAACTACTCCATTTTTAACCACAGGAACTTGTTTTGTTCCTCCAACTGCTAAAATACAAGCATCTGGTGGGTTAATAATAGCAGTAAATTCTTCAATACCAAACATTCCTAAATTAGAGATAGTAAATGTACTACCTTCCCAATCTTCTGGTTGCAATTTTTTATCTCTTGCTCGTACCGCATAATCTTTTACTTCTGCGGATATCTGGCTCAAACTCTTCCCATCAGCAAAACGTACAACAGGAACTAATAAACCATCTTCTACAGCAACAGCAACACCAATATTTACGTGTTCGTTATATCTAATTCTATCTTCTAACCAAGATGAATTTACGGTTGGGTTATCTTTTAAGCCAGCTGCTACAGCTTTAATAATAATATCGTTAAACGAAATCTTTACTGGAGCAACTTCATTGATAGATTTTCGTGCTGCAATAGCATTATCCATATCAATATCCATTGTTAAATAAAAGTGTGGTGCAGAAAATTTACTTTCTCCCAATCGTCTTGCAATAACTTTACGCATTTGCGAAACTTCAACTTCTGTGTATTTTTCAACACCGACAAAGTTAGCTACCGTTCCACTTCCATTATAATTCTCAATATCTCTCTTTATAATTCTTCCACCATCACCAGACCCATTAACCATAGAAAGGTTTATGTTTTTATCTGCAGCTAATTTTTTAGCCAATGGCGAAACCATTATCCTGCCGTTTGAGTTTGTTATAACAACTGGTGTTAGCTTAACAGCTTCAACTTTTTTAGATGTTGGTTGAGCTATAGGAATATTAACTTCTTGTTTTGGAGCGGCTTTCTTTTCTTCCACAACCTCAGCTTTTGGTTCTTCTTTTAATAAATCAGAAAAATCTTCGCCTTTTTCTCCAAATATTGCTAAAATGGTATCCACAGGAGATGTCCCTCCTTCTGGAACCCCAATATGTAACAAAACACCATCAACAAAAGATTCGAATTCCATCGTTGCTTTATCGGTTTCAATATCAGCTAATAAATCTCCTTCGCTTACTGCATCTCCAACTTTTTTATGCCATTTTGCTACCACACCTTCTGTCATGGTATCACTTAATTTGGGCATTCTAACTATTTCAGCCATCTTTTTACGTTATTAATCTTTAATAAATGGGTAATCTGGTTCTGCATAAATTTCTTCATACATTGCCTCTGGTTCTGGAAAAGGAGAGTCTTCTGCAAATTTAATTGCATCTATAATCTCTTGTTTTACCTTTTCATGAATTTTATCTAATTGCTTTTCAGTAGCAAATTTATTTTTCTTAATGATTACTAAAACTTTTTCTATTGGATCTTCGCTTTGATATTCCTCTTCCTCTTTTTTTGTTCTATACTTACGAGGATCAGACATTGAATGCCCTTTAAAACGATACGTTTCCATTTCTAATAAATAAGGACCTTTACCATCTCTACAATGTTTTGCTGCTTTTGCTATTGCTTCATGCACAGCCTCAACATCCATTCCATCTACAGCCTCTCCGGGCATATCATAACTCAATCCTAACTTATATAATTCAGTAACATTTGATGTTCTTTCTACAGAAGTTCCCATCGCATATTTATTGTTTTCAATGATATAAATTACAGGTAATTTCCAAGTCATTGCCATATTAAAAGCTTCGTGCAAAGCTCCTTGTCTAATCGCTCCATCTCCCATAGAACACATAGTAACAGCATCTGTTCCTTTATATTTTTCAGCAAAAGCTAAACCCGCACCTAACGGGATTTGACCACCAACAATACCATGACCACCAAAAATTCGTTTACTTACATCAAACATGTGCATAGAACCACCTTTACCTTTCGATAATCCAGTCGTTTTTCCATACAATTCTGCCATCATATATTTAATTGGTGTTCCTTTTCCTATTGGATGTGCATGACAACGATAAGCTGTAATCATATTATCTGCTGGTTTGGTTGCCGAAACTGCTCCCGCAACAACTGCTTCTTGCCCAATATATAAATGTAAAAATCCACCAAACTTACGTTGTATGTAGAGTTGGCTCAATTTTTCTTCGAACTTACGCATCAAATACATTGATTCATACCATTTTAGGTATTGCTCTTTAGAAAATTTAGTCTTTTTTGCCATAATTTTAAATCTTAACGTACAAATTTAGAATAATAATACATTTAACTTAGTCGTTTAGTTAACCTTTTTTATTCTTCTTCCTTTAGAAACTCTCCATCAAAAGCAAAAGGTAAAATATCTGCAATACTTTTAAAGTGCCAAATTTTAGAGCTTCCTGATTTCATAATCAGTTCAATTGGTTGTTTTTGAGTAACTTCATACTCTATCAGAACTTGTCGGCAAGCTCCACAAGGAGATACAGGATACTCTGTTGTTTGCTCTGTTGTAATTACAATTTTTTCAACATTTTGATTCGGAAATTGGGATTTTGCTGCAAAAATGGCAACTCTTTCAGCACATAAGCCAGAAGGGTATGCCCCATTTTCTTGATTTGTTCCTTTTACAATTTCGCCATTAGCCATTTTACAAACGGCACTTACTTTAAAATTAGAATAAGGTGCGTAAGCATTGTTTAAGTTTTCATCGGTTTTATTAATCAAATCTACCAATTCACTATCCAACCCCTGAGTAGATTCATACTCTACGAATTCAATATTCAACGACTTTTTCTTCATTTAACGTTTTATTAATAATTTATTAATACTACTTTTAAACTTCTTAAAATTTAAGTAGTCAAACATAACAAAATTAACTATGATAAAGTACTTTTTTATATTCAGTATAATTGCTACAACACTTTTATCTTGTTCTAAAGAAGAAGGAGAGGGAGGTAGATCTTCTATTTCAGGCATTATTGAAGGTTCTGTAATTTCAGTTTCAAGAGCTGAAACAACAATAGTTACGGTAGTTCCCGGACATGAGATTAAAGGCAAAGATTTTTTCTTATTAAACACACCTGGCTCAGCTGATAATTATGTAATATGGTTCCGTGATTTAGACAATGTAACTGGAGCACCTACCATTACTAATCGAATTGCAATTCGTGTTGACTACAACAAAAGTAGTAGCAGTAATATTAGTGTTGCAATAAGTATAGAAACAGCATTAAATGCAATTGCAGGAACTACTTTTACCATAATTCGAAATAATGATATTATTACCATTACAAACAACACGAATGGCGATGTAATTGATGCTGATAATGGAATATCTAAATTAGTTGTTGATGTTACTATTCAAGGAAAAAATCAAATTACATTACAAAATGGTACTTTTGCAAATGAAGATGTTTTTATCATATATGGTGATGAGGATGAAATTTTTGATGACAAAATTAAAACCAACTATGATGGTACTTTTAAATTTAACAACTTAAGAAAAGGTACTTATAAAGTTTTTGCATATAGTGAAGATGAATCATCTACTTCTGAGCCTCTTACACCTATATTTATAGAAACGGAAGTAGGTGGGAATGAAACTATTGATATTGGAACTATCATTATTGAGAAAAAATGAAGCTCGAATTAAATAATGTACTAAAAACGCTTGACCCTATTTCTCTAAAAGAAATGGATAGGGTTAAATTGCAAAATAGAACCGACACAAAATTTGTCTTTAACACTAATTTGCTACCTATTATTTTAAATGATATAAAAAAATTCTATTCTATTCTTGAAATTAAAGATAAACGTACCAATAGTTACCAAACCCTTTATTACGATACCAAAGAACTAAAAAGTTATATTCAACATCATAACGGAAAAGCAAACAGGATAAAAATTCGTTTTAGAAAATATGTTGAGTCTGACTTAAACTACCTCGAAATAAAATTTAAAAACAATAAAGGAAGAACCATTAAGTCTAGAACTAAGACAAGCAATATTGAAACAGAGCTTTCTCAAGTTTCAAAAAAATTTATTGAACAACACTCTTTTTACAACGGAAATGAAGTAATTCCTGTTTTGTGGAATAATTTCACCCGTTTAACCTTAGTACATAAAACAAAAAATGAACGGCTTACAATTGACCTTAATTTAGGTTTTAAATCTTTTTTAGATAATACCGAAAAAGAAATACCTCATATTATTATTGCTGAAGTTAAGCAAGAAAAAGCATCTGGCAACTCTGACTTTATTAAAGCAATAAGAAAATATCACATCAGAAAAAGCAGCATGAGTAAGTATTGTGTAGGAACTGCTTTATTAAATAAATCATTAAAACAAAATAATTTTAAAGAACGAATTTTAAAAATTAATAAACTAAAATAATGCTAAACGAACTACTACTCAGATTACCTATTTTAGGTTCTAAATTAATTGACTATGATGACTTTTTTGAATTAATTATTCGATTTACCATCAATTTTTCTGTCGTGCTAATTTTAATTAGAGCAATTTATTACCCCATTAATAGACGAAAGGATTATTTAGTTACCTTTTTCTTAATTAACATCATCATCTTTTTTGTGTGTATTGTGATGAATGATGTTAAAATGAATATGGCATTTGCATTTGGCTTGTTTGCCATTTTCGGCATATTAAGGTATCGTACAGAGCAGCTTCCTATAAAAGAAATGACTTACTTATTTATGGTAATTGCTATTGCTGTGCTTAATTCTTTAGCAGGTAAAAAAGTTAGTTTTGCGGAACTAATGCTGGTTAATGCAGCTATTGTTTTAGCTTCTTATTTACTAGAAAAAGTATTCCTGCTTAAACACGAATCAAGAAAATCTATTCTTTATGAAAAAATAGAAAATGTAAAACCAGAAAACCATGATGAGCTTATTAAAGATTTAAGAGAAAGAACTGGCTTAGATATTAATAGAGTACAAATTGGTAGAATTGATTTTTTAAGGGATACCGTTAAAATTATCATTTATTACTATGAAAAAAATCCTCAAGATAGCTTTAACGATGAGTCTACCTACGTGAGTAATAAAAATGAATAAGCAATTTTTATTCATATTATTTTTATTACCACTGTTTACAAATGCTCAAGTTGTAAGCGATGCAAAATTATGGACAGGAATTTCTGTTTCTAAAAAAATAAATGATTTTGAGTTTTCATTTTCGGAAGAGCTTAGATTTGATGAAAATATAAATCATATTGATAAAGTATTTTCAGAAATAGGTGCACAATACAAAATAACTAAACATTTTTTTGTTGGTATTAATTATCGTTTTAACAGAGACAATGATTATGAAACACCGAACTATAATATCCGTCACAGAATAGATTTAGCAATTGGTTATAAACATAAAATAAATAATTTTAGGCTTTCTTTTAGAACAAAAATTCAAACTAAAAACGCATTGTCAGAAGAAAATAGTCCTACATTTAGTAGAAATAAATTTGCTGTTAAATATAAAATGGATAACGATTTTACTCCTTTTATTTCTTTCGAATTTTATTATCAATTTAATAATGAGAATATCATTAACAGAAATCGATTAGCATTAGGAAGTTCTTATAAAATCAATAAGAATAATGCCATTAAACTTTTTTATATGTTTGAAAACAAGTTTAATGTAAGAAACCTTAAACGTAATCACGTTTATGGGTTAAGTTATAGTATTGAGTTATAAAACTCTTCCTATATTGGCCCTCAATTAAAACTCATTAACGTTTAAATTTATATTCAGTAAATCTTTTTTAATTAACGTTGTTATCGCATTAGTTTTTGCAGCTTTTATTATTTGGGGTATTTTTAAATTTATTGATAGTTATACTTTGCATGGTGAAACCATTAGTGTCCCACCATTAGAAGGTCTTACTATTACAGAGGTTAAAGAGATTTTATCAGACAAAAAACTACGTTATTCAATTTTAGATTCTATTTATATTGCCAATGCCGAAAAAGGTGTTATTTTAGAGCAAAACCCTTTAGCTGATGATCTAGTAAAAGAAAATAGAACCATCTACATTACCGTTTCTAAAATTGTCCCTCCTAAAGTCTCTATGCCCAGTATTGCTGGTGAGATGTCTCTTAGATTAGCCATTGCTAAACTTGAAAGTTATGGATTAAAGGTAAAAACAAAATATGCCCCTTCAGAATATGTTAATAGCGTTATTAGGCAAGAAATTAATGGAAAGGAAGTGAAACCAAATACAAAAATAGAAAAAGGTTCTACTATTACGTTAACAATAGGAAGTGGTACTAGTAACGAAAAAATTATGGTGCCTTATTTAATTGGCTTATTAGTAGAAGATGCAGAAAATAAATTAATGACTTCTTCGTTAAATATAGGATTTAAAGATTATGAAGGTTGTAATTGCGAAACAAAAAAAGATTCATTAACTGCTAAAGTTTATCGCCAATCGCCAATACGAAGCGAGCAAGTGGCTATAAACTTAGGAAGTTCTGTAGATTTGTATTTTACATGCGACAGTTCTATGATGAACATTAATTTAACAGACATTGACTCATTAAATAAAGATAGCTTAAATTGATAAAAAAAATACACATATTATTCGCTATTTTTTTGTTCTGTACAAGTGTTTTTTCACAAAAAGATACGCTATACGATTTGGGTATGAATAATACTCTTCGAGCTTATTATAATACCCATAAAAATTTACCCAATCCTATTTACAGTACTTCTGCTCAACATAAAAAAGCAGCACTAACACTTCCTTTTCTTGATGATTTTTCTCAAAACAACATTTATCCAAATGGAGTTTTATGGGAAGATATTAATGTATACATCAACTCTAATTTTCCTGACAACCCTATTTCTTATGGCGTTGCTACTTTCGATGGATTAGATTCGACTGGAACACCATATAATTTTGCACTGCCCAATTCTTACGGCCCCGCAGATACCTTAACATCTCGAGCAATTGATTTAACTACTATTATTGACAGTGTGTTTTTGAGCTTTTATTACCAACCTCAAGGTAATGGTAATAAACCCGAAGCAAAAGATAGCTTAAGGTTAGAATTTTTTAGGCAATCTGATAGTACATGGATTAGAATGTGGGGAGTTCAAGGTTCTCCAAATCATCCATTTAAAAAAGTAATGATTCCTGTAGGTACTTCTTTTCATAATAATGAGTTTCAATTTCGTTTTATGAATTGGGCTACATTATCTGGTAATGTAGATCATTGGCATGTTGATTATATCTATTTAAATGAAAATAGAAATTATACTGATACTGCACTAAATGACGTGTCGTTTATTACCAATCATCACAATATGTTAAAAGAGTTAACTGGTATTCCCTGGGAACATTATATGACCGATTCTATAGGTTTAATGGATACAGCTATGACAGTAATTTATAAAAACAACCACAGTTCTCAATATACCGTTTTTTACCAATATGATATTATTACTAATAATGGCTCTGGATCGACTATAGAGACATATCCTTCACCCATAGAATCTAAAACGGTAAATGCCTACTCAAGTTTAATTGAACCTCAGGCAGTTTATAAAACTTCTCCTTTTGTTAATGATTTTTCTTTTCCATCTGATTTTTCTACACAAACAAAAGTATTTCAAATAAGGAACTATCTTAGTGTATCTCCAAATGATTTTCATACTAAAAATGACACCGTTTTCTCTTATCAAACTTTTGGATCATATTATGCTTATGATGATGGTAGTGCTGAAAACGGATATGGTGTACAAGGTATTGGCTCTAAATTAGCACATGAATTTAACATTAAAAAAGATGACACTTTAACCGCTTTTCAAATTTATTTTAATCCCATTCAAAACAATTTAAGTGGCCAAACTTTTAGATTAAAAGTTTGGAGCAGTTTAAACCCCGAAGTTGAAGTTTATTCACAAGCTGCAACATTATTTACCAACCCTGTTTATTCAAATACTAATGAATTTTTAATTTACAATTTAGATGTTCCTGTAATACTTAATGCCGGAACTTATTATTTTGGTTGGGAAAAAATTTCAGGTGAGTTTTTAAATGTTGGCTGGGATGTAAACACAAATAACAATTCAAAAGTTTATTTTAACGCTGTGGGTGTTTGGCAAAACGCTTCTTTTAGTGGTACATTAATGTTAAGACCAGTTTTTGGAAATATTGTAGATCCTGTTGTTAGCGTTAAAGATAATAAAACTCTGTTAGATGATTTTAAAGTTTATCCTAATCCAAGTTCCAATGTGCTTTATTTTAAAAGTAACAACAATAAAAATTACGACATACAATTAATAGACATTTATGGTAAAATAATAATAGAAACAACATCTACCATTTCAAATAAATTTGACGTTTCTAATTTAGCAAATGGGATTTATATTATTCGTTTTACGAATAATAACTCTTATAATTCAATTCTGAAAAAAATAATTATATCTAAATAAATTGGGAACAGGAGAAGAAGATTTATCAAATTCGAAAGAACTTTTCGAACACTACAGCTTTATTGTAGACAAAGGGCAAGAACTATTAAGAATTGACAAATTTTTAATGGAACGTATTGCTAATACAACCAGAAATAAATTACAAAGCGCGGCAACTGATGGTTATATTTTAGTTAATAAAAAATCCGTAAAATCAAATTATCGAGTAAAGCCATTAGATAAAATTACTGTTGAAATGCCTTATGCTCCAACAGAAATTGAACTAATACCTGAGGACATTCCTCTAAACATTCTGTATGAGGATGAAGATGTAATTGCATTGAATAAACAATCAGAAATGGTTGTTCATCCTGGTTACGGAAACCATACTGGTACATTAGTAAATGGGCTAATTTATCATTTTGAAAATTTACCTCAAACTGATGTTAAAAATAGACCTGGATTAGTACATCGTTTAGATAAGAACACTACAGGAATTATGGTTATTGCAAAAAATGATCATGCGTTAACTCATTTAGGAAAGCAATTTTTTGATAGGACTACAGAAAGAAGATATCATGCACTCGTTTGGGGCGATGTTAAAGAAGAAGAAGGTACAGTTACTGGTAATGTGGGTAGAGGATTGAAGAATAGAAAAGTAATGGAAGTGTTTGAAGATGAAGATTACGGAAAACACGCTGTTACTCATTATAAAGTGCTAAAACGATACGGCTACGTTACATTAATAGAATGTAAGTTAGAAACTGGCAGAACTCACCAGATACGTGTACACATGAAACACATTGGCCATACGTTATTTAATGATGCGGATTATGGTGGTGATAGAATTCTAAAAGGAACTTCTTTTAGTAAATACAAGCAGTTTATTAACAACTGTTTTAAAATCTTACCACGACAAGCGCTTCACGCAAAGTCATTAGGTTTTGAACATCCTAAAACAGGTAAATGGATGCAATTTGAATCTGATTTACCAGCTGATATGATTGCTGTTTTAGCTAAATGGGATGTTTATATTGCCAATAGAGGTGATGAAGTAAAATGATTCTGCTCCACTAATCTTTAGTGTGAATTAATTAAATCAAAAACTACTTAGACTTTTCACTACTCGGCCAATATCTCTTTGGCTTTGGTCACCGGTATTAGTTCATTATTGTGTAACCCAATAACAAAAGCTCCACCAATACCCGACTCTATTATTTTAGCTTTAAAAGCTTCTGCTTCAGCATAACTTGCAAATTCACCACCAGCAGTATATCTGGTTAATCCCCCATCAATCTCATCCTGTTCAACTCCTTCCATACTCATAAACATACTCAATACTTCTGTTGGTAATTGATTTTTGTAACTACCTATTTGTACCTTAAACTTAATCGCAGCTTTATCATATGTCTTGTTGGTTGTTTTAATATTCTCAACAGCCGAAGATTTAACTCCTGCTTGTGATAGTGGAATACGTTTTCCATTTTTATATGCAACAATGTAAGCCTCATCAATTCCAAAGTCTATCGCTAGGTTAATTTTCATTCTTGCTGCATCTTCCATTGTTGTAAATGAATTACCATGTAAATACTTCCATAAACCATCATTCCCTTTAATTTCTATAACATTACCTAATTGATCCATGTAATCTTTAGTCATTCGTTTAGAGAATGCTCCTAACTGTACTCTAAATAATAATCCTTGAGAGCTTATTGTTGATGTTGGTAAATGATCTACCGACATATTATTCGCGGCATCCCCTACAGAAGTGAATGTTCCATCCTTCTCTTCTTCAACAACTATTGCTGCTTCAAAGCCTTCTTCTGTTAATTGGATTTTACGTTTAATCGCTTCAGGCAAATTATCGTAATCTCCAACTGCGATAACTGTTAAACTATCTCCAAAAGTTTTTATCTCTACATCTGGAATACTTAAAAATTTATCAATTAATTCAGCACTTATTGAACCTGTAAATTCACCAAATTGTACTTTGTATTTTTTCTTATTTTTTCTTTTATTCGCAGCAATAAGCCTAGTTTCTGTTTCAGCAAACATTCCTGTTGAGTCCATATATCGTTGGTAAGCTTCAAAAATCATATCATCAGTCATTTCTACACCTGTTCTACTAACAACTGCATCTTTACGAGATTCTAATTCATCATCTTTGTAATTGGGAACAAAGTCACCATCTTTATCTAATGGACAACCTTTTTCATCAACCTCAACTCCTTTAGGAGTCCATGGACATTCATCAATAAAATCAATTACTCCATCATTATCTTCATCATCCATATCATAGGCCAAATAATCTATGTCTTCTTCAAATTCTTTAATTTTTTCTTCCTTACCATGTTTTAAGAAATTATAGCTTAAAGAAAAAGAAGTCATTAAGAATTTATCATTTCCACCATTACCTTCTTGCTCTCCTATTCTTTCTCCAGTACTTGCATCAGTAATATTATCTATTACATCAGAAAATGTAAAGTGAAATGATGTTCCAACAGTAAAATCAATATTTTTTGTCATATGCATAGTTGCACCTACACCTAAGGGTATTGCGAAGGTTCTTTCGGGGTATTTCCCAAAATTATCTACATTTAATTCCCGTAAATCTGTCTCATAAAAATAATCTCGCTGTATTACAATTGCACTTGCGGCATTTGGATCACTTTCTGCAATATTTCTTATGGAACCATCCGACCAATAATTATATTCATTACCAAATCCATCAAACAAATCTGTTTTGGAATGAAATTCAATAGACTCAATACCTAATGATATAAAAGGGCTAACTGTTCGCTTTTCTGGTAAAATATGATCAAAATTATATGCTAAAGCAAAACCGCCAACTGTAATGCTCGATCTAAAATTAAGATTTCTATTAATTGAGCGTTCATTAGCACTTAACACACCAAATAATACGTAGAATTTTGCTGTTAAATAAGCGTTTAGTTGTTGTTTAATATGTAAATCGTATCCAATGTTACTCACTAATGGATTTCCATAGTTAGCGTCTAAAATATCACCATAAAACTTAAACATTCCAACACCTAAACCAACTGTTGGTCCATAAAACATTTCTTTCGGATTCTCTTTTTTAGGCTCAGGGATAGAGTCCTTTTCTCCAACAGCAAATATTGAAGTGCAAAACAAAAAAGTAACTATTAGAAAAGTTAATCGTTTTAGCATAAAGTTTTTAATCTATAACTGATACGAAGATAATAAATTAAAGATACAAAAATTTATTTATACCATTTTTGGGTAGAAATCATTAATGCTTCTTGCACTGTAATTCTTGTACCTGAATTATATGCTGTTACAAATGCAGTTTTAACATTGTTACGTACTGTGTTTCTTTTATCTCTAGCTTGTTTGTACTCATTATAAGAACCTACCAAATATTTTATCCAACCTTCATGATTCATTGTACTTACATTGTCTTGTAAATTAAACTTATTAGCAAAATACTTTTTAGAAACAGTTTTATGACCAGCCCCTACTTGAATTTTATATGTAACACCATTATCAGGGCTTGGAGTAGATGTTACAGCTGCAACAGGAATTTCTTCAACTATAGGTTCTTCCTCTACTACAAGAACTTCAGGTACAGATTCATTTTCTGTAACTGTTTCCACTTCTACTACATGCTCTTCTTCAACAATTGGAGTTTCAGTAACAGCTTCTTCTGCAGTTAATTCTTCTATTTTATATTCAAAACTAGAGCCATCAATTGTGTATTTACTTGTAACATCATCCTCTAAATAGGCATAATTTCCTTTTATCTCATATGTTCCATTTTTTGCATTTAACCCTGCAGACATATTATAAGTAATTGTATAACTATCACCTTTAGGTATAGCCATCCATAATATTTTAGCTTCATTCTCTTTAACAGAAAAAATTCCTCCTTTTGTTTCTCCTTCACTAACAGTAAACCCTTCTGGAATTTTTTCTGTTATCTTGGCAAATCCCTCTATTCCATTTTTATTAATTTCTACTGTTACTTTATATTTACCATTCCCTACATTTTCAATTGTCCTTAAACAACTAATTGAAGCTATTTTCAAAACTGTTGGTTCTTCTATTGGAATTTCTTCCACTACTTCTTCTTCAACAACAGAATTTTCTACCACTGATTCTTCTGTAATTACTTCTGCTACGACAGCTTCTTCTACTACCGAAAAATTTGCTTCTGGTATTATTAGATTTTTTCGTTCACTTTCTGAAATAAATGAAAACTTCCCTCCAAGTGTAAAATCTCCAGATGTATTTTGATTAGGTGTAATTTTATATGAAATAGTAAATTCTTTTTCGGCTGGCAATGCCATCCATATAAATTTTATCTTATTATCTTTAAATGAAAAAGTAGCTCCTTTCGTTTCAATAGGTTCTACCGTAAATCCTGCGGGGTAAATTTGTTGCACTTTAGCAAATCCTGTTACATCATCTTTATTAATTGTTATTTCAATAATAGACGCTTTTCCTT
>JAESTF010000079.1 GCA_016763795.1 Flavobacteriales bacterium | reverse complement strand
TACACGATTATTATTGGTGAAATCGACACCTACTATAATTTCTGAATTTTCAAGTTGAAGCTTAGTCATATGTCCCGTTCCGTTTTTTTCTTTTTTGTACTCTTTCGGGTGCATCAAAATAATAAAACGAGTCTTAGTCTGAAAAGGACTAATGTGTTTACAAATACATGTGCTTGAAGGCCTCATGCATTTGTAACAGTTGATTCTAGGATTTTTTATTTCTACCTGCAAGGTGTGTATCTTTTTATTTTTCTAATTAACTATACAAATTGTTGTGTGCTCGTTATTTCTTTTTTGTTTTAAAATTCACTTCAAAATTATTCATTCCAAAACCATCTTTTGATATAAAACCCCAACCAGTTAATACAAATTGATATTCTTGATTTGGTTTTAAATCTACTAATTCAAATATCAGACTTTTCTTATCTTTTGAATATTTTGGGTTTTTAATTTTTGGAAATGTTTTTTCTCCTCTTTCAATTGAGTAACCTTTTCCTACTAATTCTTTATCAAATTCAATAATAACTTGATTGATATTATAATTTACATTTTGTGAATTATTACTAAATGGTTTAATTGAAATCACTTTTGGTCTTCTGGCATCAATTCTTTTTTTTAATGTATCTATTTCATATGTAGTTTTATTAAAAAACTTTACTATTTCTGGCATAAAGCTCTCTAATGTTGGATATTTATCTCTATTGTTACTATACCTTTCTAATTCTTTTACTAAATCACCAGTCCATAGAAAGCTTGAATTTAATTGTTCATTCAATTCTTTTTCTATTATTTTTTTATCATAATTATGGTCTTTCATATATGTAACAACAGCAGATCTAACTAATGCTTCTGCATACATAATCTCCCAATTACCATATGCTTGCTTGTTCATTTCATTTTTTACTTTATTATAAATTATTTCTCCACTTTCTTTTAGTTCAGAATGGTGTTTTTTTACAATATGGTTAACAAAAGAATGATTAAACTCGTGTAAAATTGTTGGAAAATAATCTTTCATTTTATATTTAGGCACACCTAAACTATCGACACTCCACGTTCCCATTATGGCATAAACCACTTCATTTTCATTTGGATAAATTATTTTTGGGCCATAACTTGCACCACCATTTCCTAATCCATTTATAATTCTAAATTCTCCTTTTGGGCTTTCTCCATAAAAATTTTGATACCATTCTAAGTCTAAATTTTGATAAACTTTTTTAAATCTATTTGATGCGGTTTCGTAAAGTTCTTTATTGTTATTTAAAAAGGTTTCACAATCTGTATCAATATAAAATTGATTTAATAGTTTTAAAAATTTTGTTGCACTTTTTTTCTCCCATGGTTTCTCAAGTAGATTATCTGAAAATGGTATTATAGGCTTCATATTTGGTGGTTCAGTTATATGTATAGCCATACTCATAACAGCACTATAATCAACTCCATTTTCACGTAATTCGTTCTTTGTATATTTAATTAAATCGTGATTTTTAAATTCACCAAAGTGATTTTTAATTTTTTCAACATATTTCGGAAAACTTTTCTGGCTATATACTGGACTTTCTGCAAGCCTAAATACAATGCTTAACAATTCTACACGTTTATCTACTTTCGGCTCTTTTAGTATAGTTTTCTTTTCAGAACAGGCACTTAAAGTGATTAAAAGTAAAAATATTCCTAATGTTTGTTTCATCTAATTTTCTATTTTTTTCGTTCTGTTTAATGACGCACAACAACCGAATATGTGTACCAGTACACATATTCACATTATGTGTTTATTTTATCAAATATAATTTAAAAAGCAATATTACTCCTTTTTATAGGGCTTATAGAAGCTTCTATTTTTTTATAGTTAAGGGTGTGTAAGAATGGTAAGGGATTAAAACACGATATATTTCGGGTTTAATACAGAGACAAATTTTTATATTTTGTTTTACTTTTCTATTTTAAAAGCCAAATTAAAAATTTGGCGGAGCTTAGTAAATAAGCACAAACCTCTGATTTTAACACTTATTAGCTATGTGTTATATACTTTATTATGTGCTGCTTTATTTTATTAGTTCAATTATTTTGTTTAAGCACATTGCTGATAAATATATTCCAAGACCATAAACAAAGTGAATAATTAAACTTTTAAATCTGGCTGTGTTTGGGTCTGGAAGTTTAGAGCCAGCTATTCCAAATCCAAATGATGGTTGCATTAAAAAGAAAGGTGCAACTATTGTAACTAATCCAATTATTATTGCAGGCTTTAATGTAGGATTCATAATCCACTCTTTACCATAAACTCCTGCAAGTAAGAATACAAAAGTTATTCCAATAAGATAGTGAGTTATCCATCCAATTAGTAATTCATTTGGAAATGGGACGGTATCAAATATTTTGTTATGCGTAAACTTTCCTTTTGTTAAGTTTCCTATCCATCTTCCAACAAATTTATAATCCAAAGATTTAATGTTGAATAATTTCATAATATACGACCAAGCATCCATTGTTAAAGTAGCTCCAATTCCAATTACTATAATTTTGAATATTGTATTCATCCCTTTTTTTTTTGGTAAAGATATAAAAATTATTTATTATTGCAACAAAGTCGCATTAAATGAAAAGAAGAAAAACAGAATCAACGAATAAAATCTATTCTATTCTCAAAAAATCTAAATCAGCATTAAGTCACGATATGATTCAAGAAAAAATGTCCAGTGATGTAGATAGAGCAACTATATATCGAGTACTTAACCGTTTTTGTGAAGACAAAATTGTCCATAAAGTTACGGGAGATGATGGAAAACAATATTTTGCTTTTTGTATTAACTGTCAAGAAAAAAAACATAAACATAATCACTTTCACTTTAGATGTACAAGTTGTGGGAAAGTAGAATGTTTAGAATCCGAAATAAAAATTACTCTACCGAATGATTATGTTTTTCAAAATTTGAATGCTATAATTTCCGGTATTTGCTCAAGTTGCACATAACGTCTCGGCTGTGATTAGTACGGAAATAACAGTAGTGAACTTTCAGTTTATGACTTAGTCAAAACTTTTTATTTTGTTTTATCTTTCGTTTAAGCATCAAAACCGCTATTTTTTATATACGTTGTTGTATGCCGTTTTTATATTTTTAGTATTCTAACTTTCAAATTGAAATCAACTTTGTTTCTGTCAAATTCAATTTCAGTTTTCCCTTTTTCATTTTTCTTTTCTGCATTAGCAAACATTGAAATTTCAAGGACGTAATCTTGATTTATTGATTTCAACTGTTTGTTGTCAACGTAACCATTCTTTCCATTTACAGACTCCCATCCACAACATACAAATTTCAGTTTACCCATTCCAAATTCCGCAATCAATATTCTTTCAATTTCTTCTGAGTCCTTTCCTAAAACTTTATAATCAGCTTCTAAAATAGTTTGTCCAGTTCCAGTTTTACATTCAACAAATTCAACCTTATTTGGCTTGGTCGCATATTTCTTCAGCAAATCTCCACATTCCAAATTTTGAGTGAAGCAAGAGTTAGATAAGAAAAATAATATCAATAATTGTAGATATTTCACATTTTGAGTTTTAATGGTATACAACGACAACTGTATGTTGCGTTTGCTTAGTTTATTAAGAGATTAAAAGTAATAATTTTTGTTAGGCCTCCCAAGCTAAACATTGTCAAAAAGTAATAGCCTGTCAAGCCCAAAGCAAGAATGCCGCTTGTTGGCTTTAGTTTTTAGCAAATTCTATTAGAGGTTTTATGTTCCCTTTGTCAGCCTCT